>JAWJLM010000068.1 GCA_040191315.1 Bacillaceae bacterium S4-13-56
TTGATCCTTGCTGAAACTTTATAATAAGTGATCTTTTGTTGAGTTTTACATCTCAACCTCTGAGTTATACATTGATACTAAACAAAAGGGTCTTGAAGACACCGCTTCAAGACCCTTTCCAAAACTATTACAATACGTACTTTTCTTCTTCGATTACTTTAGCAGCAATTTCACGCTTAAGAGCTATTAAATTCTTTGGAGTATAGCGTGTTAACTTACGTAATGCTGATAGCATCATACGGAGACCATCTCCTGATTCCGTTGCAATTAAAACTTCTTTAGCTTCAGACTCGATGCGATTAAACGCCTCTTGGGCATAAACCTGAGTCATTAAAATCTTTTGCCTTTCTTTATCTGCACCATTTTTGTTAATGGATTTTTCTGTACGAACTAACGCTGATTCCATATTGTAAATTTCACCAATAATATTAGCGATATTTACAAGTATTTCTTGTTCATCCTCAATCTTAGCCGCATATTTTTGCGCAGCTAAGCCGGCAACGAATAGTCCAATTTTCTTGGCGTTTTTAACTAAATATCTTTCTTGATCTAGCGGACCGTCCCCAATCTCTTCTGGCACCATCATCATAAGTTCCTCTTGAAGTCCCTGTGCCTTTTGAAGAATTGGCAACTCACCTTTCATTGCCTTTTTCAATAAAGTTCCTGGAACGATTAAACGGTTAATTTCGTTTGTTCCTTCAAAAATGCGATTGATACGTGAATCGCGGTATGCACGTTCAACTTCATATTCTTGCATAAATCCATAACCACCATGAATTTGAACAGCTTCGTCTACTACATAATCAAGTACTTCTGTACAAAATACTTTATTTAGAGAACATTCAATAGCATATTCCGCAATAGCATTAGCCACAGCTTTTCCATCATTTAACTCTTCTTGAGTTAATCGGCCCATGGCTTGCTCAAAAAGTCCAACTGTACGATAAACTGAGCTTTCATTGGCATAAATATTGGTTGCCATCGTTGCAATTTTTTCTTGTGTTAAAGAAAAGGAAGAAATGGAACGCTTAAACTGTTTACGCTCGTTTGCATATTTAACAGCTACCTCTAGCGCACGTTTAGATCCACCAACAGCTCCAATGGCCAATTTATAACGACCAACGTTTAAGATGTTAAAAGCAATCACATGGCCCCGACCAATTTCACCAAGTACATTTTCAACAGGAACTTCAACGTCTTCTAAAATTAAAGTTCGAGTACTAGAGCTCTTGATTCCCATTTTCTTTTCTTCTGGTCCAGTTGAAACTCCAGGGTAGTCACGTTCAACGATAAAAGCTGTAAACTTATCACCATCAATTTTTGCATATACAATAAATATATCAGCAAATGCAGAGTTTGTAATCCACTGTTTCTCCCCATTTAAAACATAGTGAGTTCCAGCTTCATTTAACTTGGCTGTAGTTTTTGCGCCCAAAGCATCAGAGCCTGACCCAGGTTCTGTCAGCGCATATGCAGAAAGTTTTTCCCCAGTTGCAAGAAGTGGTAAATAACGTTGTTTTTGATCTTCGTTACCAAAGAATACAATTGGAAGAGATCCAATTCCCACATGTGCTCCATGTGTTACAGAAAATCCTCCTGCGCGTGAAAATTTTTCTGTAATTAAGGATGAACTAATTTTATCTAATCCAAGACCACCATATTCTTCAGGCACATCAGCCCCTAGCAGCCCTAATTCCCCTGCTTGCTTTAGTAAAGCTACAGAGTGTTCGAATTCATGATTTTCAAGGTTGTCAATTTTTGGAACAACCTCTCCAAGTACAAAATCCTCTGTTGTTTTCGCGATCATTAAATGCTCATCGGTAAAATCCTCAGGCATGATCACATCCTCTGGAGCGACATCCTCAATAATAAAACTACCACCTTTAATGACTTTTTCCTTAGTTTCACTCATTCTGTTTTCCCCCTTTTATAATAGTTCGAATACACCAGCAGCACCCATTCCGCCACCGATACACATAGTTACAACACCAAATTGAGTATTTCTACGCTTCATCTCATGGATTAAGCTTAAAGTAAGCTTAGTTCCTGTGCAGCCAAGTGGATGACCAAGTGCAATGGCTCCACCATTTACATTTACTTTATCAGGATCAAGTTCTAGGACGCGAATTACGCGAAGTGCTTGCGAAGCGAATGCCTCGTTTAACTCGAATAATCCGATATCTTCAAGGCTCAATCCCGCTAACTTCAAAGCCTTTGGAATAGCTTCTATAGGTCCAACCCCCATTATTTCCGGCTCAACGCCAGCTACAGCGAAGGAACGGAATTTAACGAGTGGCTGGAATCCCTCCGCTTTTGCTTTCTCATGCTCCATAAGAAGAACACTAGCAGCTCCATCACTCATTTGAGAGGAGTTACCTGCTGTAACAGTTCCTTTTAAAGAAAAAGCAGGACGTAGTTTACTTAAGACCTCAAGTGTCGTATCTGCACGGACACCCTCATCTTCTTGGAAGAGAACTATTCTTTCCACAACTTTATTATCTGGTCCAAGCTGACGTTGCATAACTTCTACTGGAACAATTTCATCCTTGAATTTCCCTTCTTGCAAAGCCTTAGCGGCACGTTGGTGGCTAGTCACAGCAAATTGATCCTGATCCTCTCTTGAGATTCCAAATCTACGGGCTACTTCCTCTGCAGTATGACCCATGCCCATGTAGTATTCAGGAGCATTTTCTACTAATTGCACATTAGGTTTGATTACATGTCCTCCCATAGGCAATAGACTCATAGATTCAGCTCCACCTGCAAGAATGGTGTCGCTATGTCCCAACATGATTCTTTCTGCTCCATAAGCAATACTTTGAAGCCCTGAAGAGCAATATCGATTAATTGTAATGGCCGGAATCTTATGAGATAGCCCTGCAAGAGCTGAAATATTACGCGCCATATTCATTCCTTGCTCTGCTTCAGGTGTAGCACATCCGATGATGATATCATCAATATTTCCTTCATAGTTCCCTGCACGTTTTAAAGTTTCCTTTATCGTAAGAGCTGCTAAATCATCTGGTCTCGTATTGGCAAGTGTTCCCTTTTTTGCCTTTCCCACAGGTGTTCGTGCACCTGCAACTATAACCGCTTCTTTCACAATCCTTCCCCCTTTGCAAATTTGCAAATTCTACAAAAACTAGTTACGAAGAGGTTTCCCCTTAACAAGCATATGTTGCATGCGTTGTTGAGTTTTTGGCTCTCCTACGAGACTCAAAAATGCTTCCCTCTCTAAATCCAATAAATACTGTTCATCTACAAATGTTCCATATGGTAGACGGCCGCCAGCTAAAACGAAGGCAAGCTTTTGAGCAATTTTCAAATCATGCTCGGAAGCATATCCCCCAAATCCAAGCATCTTGGCACCTAACAACATTGCGGCATAGCCAGATTCACCCACGACTGGAATCTTGTCTCGTTTTCGTGGTTGATAACCAGCTTTCGATAATGCAAGGACCTTCTGTTTAGCATCATGTAATAAGTGATCTCCATTGACACTAACGGAATCATTGTTATCTAAAAATCCATTTTCTCTAGCTTCTTCCCCAGATGTTGAAACTTTAGCAGTAGCAATTGTTTCAAAGACTTGATTGGCTACATCTTGCAGATTAAATTCAACGTCTCTTGGGAGGTTCTTAATATGTTTAAGGTATAATTCTTTGTTGCCTCCACCTCCAGGAATGAGTCCTACACCTGCTTCAACAAGACCCATATAAGTCTCTTGAGAAGCTTGAATGGAAGCTGCCGGAAGACAAACCTCAGCTCCTCCACCTAGAGTCATTCCAAAAGGCGCTGCCACCACTGGCTTTTCTGAGTATTTAATATTCATCACCGCATTTTGGAACTGTCGAACCACCATTTCAATATCGAAGAAATTATCGTCCTGAGCTTCCATAAGAATCATGGCTAAGTTAGCCCCTACACAGAAGTTCTTCGCTTGGTTTCCTATGACAAGTCCCTCATAGTTTCTACCTACTTCTTCTACTGCAAAATTGATCATTTCGATAATGTCAAACCCAATCGCGTTATTCTGTGAGTGGAATTCCAAACCTGCAACTCCATCTCCAAGGTCAATTAAACTTGCACCTGTATTCTTCTTGATAACGTCTTTTGTTTCTTTTAATTGTTTTAGGTTAATTACCTTTTTATTAACATTCTGTTGTTGGTATTCTCCGTTATGGTAGAAGGAAACGTTTCCATTTTCTTTTTTATAGAATGTTTCATTCCCTTTGGATAAAAAATCTTCTACCCAACCTGGAATATCTTCGCCTTCTTCTTTCATTCTTTCAACCGATTTTCGAACACCAATTGTATCCCAGGTTTCAAATGGTCCAAGTTCCCATCCAAATCCCCAGTGCATGGCTTCGTCAATAGCGGTGATATCATCCGCTATTTCTCCAAGCAATTCTGCGGAATATAAAAGAGCTGGCTTCATAATTGACCATAATAAATCTCCTGCACGATCCCCTTTGGCATGTATGAGAGCCTTAAGCTTTCGTTTAGAACCTTTTTCTTGTTTTGCCATCTCAGTTGCTGCTGTTTTTAATTTTTTTCTTTCCACATATTCCATTGTAGAAGGGTCTAATTCAAGAATTCCGCTTTCCTTTGCTCCCTTTTGCTTTAAAAAGAACCCTTGACCAGCTTTTGCACCAATCCAGCCTTGATCTTTCATCTTGATCATAAATTCTGGAATTTCAAAAACTTCTTTTTCCTTACCCTCAACTTGATCGTATACATTTTTTGCAACATGAATAAAGGTATCTAGCCCTACTACGTCCAATGTACGGAAAGTAGCACTTTTTGGACGACCAATTAATGGTCCAGTTATAGAATCTACTTCACCTATGCTGTATCCACCTTTTAGCATTTCTTGGACCGTTACTAAAAGTCCATAGGTTCCGATCCGGTTAGCAATAAAGTTAGGAGTATCTTTCGCTTCTACGACACCTTTTCCAAGAATGTCCTCTCCAAATTTTTTTATGAAGGAAAGAACTTCTGGGTCAGTATATTTTGTTGGAATAACTTCAAGCAATTTTAAGTATCTTGGTGGATTAAAGAAGTGTGTTCCTAAGAAATGCTTTTTGAAATCCTCTCCTCTATCTTCCACCATATCATTGACTGAAATCCCAGAAGTATTTGAGCTAACAATAGCTCCTTCTTTACGGTGTTTTTCAACCTGCTCAAACACTTTTTTCTTGATGTCAAGGTTTTCAACAACTACTTCAATAATCCAGTCAACTTCAGCAAGCTTTTCCATATGGTCTTCCATGTTTCCGACCTCAATTAGATTCAAATGTTTCTTTGAGGTAAGAGGAGCTGGTTTCTGTTTTAAAAGTTTTTGTTTGTTAGTGAAACTTATACGATTCCGGACTTGAGGATGTTCAAGAGTCAAACCCTTATTCTTTTCCTCCTCAGTTAGTTCACGAGGCACGATGTCAAGCATTAACGTTGGAATACCAACATTCGCAAGATGCGCCGCAATCCCTGCTCCCATCACTCCTGATCCGAGGACAGCAGCACGTCTAATTTTACGCTCCATTCCATTTCCCCCTTACAAATAATTTCGCATTCTTGAATGAACACTCATTCATTTTATAAATAAAAAATATATGGATGTTTCCATCCAGTATCTATTCCTACTATAAAATATTTTCAGATATTTCGCAATCCATTTCCATTGATTTTTTATTAAACGTTTACAATTTTCACCGTGAATCGGTTTGAGTCAATTAGAAAAGCGCAAACAGTGACCGTTTCCCACTGCTTGTTAACACTCAAAGGCATGATCAAAAAGTCCTTGAACCAACCGGACATTTACTCTTCACCAACAAGGATGAAAAATTTAATGTTTTATTTTCATGGGAGTTTATCCTTCATTTAAGACTTGAAGTGGGGGGTATTGCCCGTTCATGCCGTATAAATCTGATATTATCATAAAGGGCTGTCGATACACTCGACAACCCAAATTTTTATTTTCCAAACACACCTTTTAAGACAAATGCAATATTGGCTGGACGCTCTGCTAAACGACGCATGAAGTAACCATACCAATCGGACCCATATGGAAGATAAACGCGCATTTTGTATCCTTCTTTAGCAAGCTCCTCTTGTCTCTCTGTTCTTATTCCATAAAGCATTTGGAATTCAAATTGATCTCTGGAGATATTATGTTCTTTTTCCAGTTGCTTTGTATATTCTATGACATCATCATCATGAGTAGCTACAGCAGTATAATTCCCATTTAATAAATGCATTTTAATAATCTTTTTAAAGTTGTCATCTACATCTTTTTTGTCAGGAAATGCAACTTTTGGTGATTCTTTATAAGCACCTTTTACCAAACGTAAATTAGGTGAAAATTGGTTTAAATCCTCGATATCCTCAGCAACACGAAACAAGTAGGCCTGTAAAACAGTTCCCACATTATCATACTCTTTGCGAAGTTCTTTAAAAATATCTAATGTTTTCTGGTAACGTTCATAGTCCTCCATATCGATAGTCACAAATATGCCATGTTCTTTACCAGCATCTAAAATTTTTCTCATGTTTTCCATTACGAGATCTTCTGAAATATCAAGACCCATAGAGGTCATTTTTAGAGAAAGCTGGGATTCTAATTTATTCTCAGCCATAGCACGAATGGCTTTCACACATTCATCTGTACGTTCCCTAGCTTCTTTTTCATTATCGATAAACTCCCCTAAATAATCGACAGTTGTAACTAAACCCTGTTCGTTTAGTTTACGAATAACCTCCACAGCTTGCTCAATCTTTTCTCCAGCAACAAACTTCTGCGCCCCAAACTTCAAACCATATTTTTTGGCTAACTTTGTAAAAAATTTGTTTTTCGATAAAAATAAAAAGAAATTCCGAAGTAATTGCTCCATCCAAACCCCTCCCACAATTAGAAAACCTTTAACGAAAGCCTTTTGCACATAGAAAAAAGTCCCATTTTCTATTTTAAATAAGAGAAAAACCAAGACAACTCTCATTTTATCATCTTTTTTTAAAAGTGAATATCTAATTTTTCACAATTTTTCTAATTTGAAGTTGGATATTTTTAATCAGCATACTCTACAAATCAAGAGAAAAACTATACTTGTAAGATGAATTTTCAAGGAGGAATTGCCCTATGCAACAACAACAAATGAACCAGGGTCAAATGACTATGATGCCTCAACCACCAAACATGGTAAGTGGTAAGGATCAGCAATATATAACAGATATGCTCTCATGGAATTTGAATGCATGTAAAAAAGCTTATTTTTATGCTCAGCACTGTCAAAACTCCGAGATTAAAGCAGCAATTGATCAGGCTGGACAAATGCATCAACGCCATTATGAGCAAATTCTTCAACATCTTAACCAAAATCCGAATCCAACCATGAGCTAGGAGGGCTTATTAAAATGAATCAACAAATGATGAATCAACAGCAAAGTCAAAAGGTTCAGAACCCAGAAACAAGCATTCAGAAAACACCTCAAATGAACGAACGCGACTTTATGAATGATATGCTAGCAACCGAAAAATATATGACTCATGCATATGACACAGCGTTAAACGAAGCAAGTAACGATGCATTTTATCAAGAGCTAGTAGCTATTTATAAAGAAACTCAAGACTGTCAGCGAAATATGTACAATACCATGTTTAAAAATGGATGGTATGCGTTAGAGCCAGCTCAACAACAAAAAATGCAGCAGGCCTATCAGCAGTTTTCCGGTTATAAAAATCAACTTCCCTATGGTGCACAGGGTCAAACACAATAAGGAAATACAGGATGTCCCAAGTTACGGGGCATCCTTTTTTAGCAGGAACAAACCGTGAACAGCCTCCATAGGTGTTGAGGTTTTATTCAATAAAACTAATTTTTTTGCTCAAAATTTATGGCATATGCTCAAATTGTAATGCCTATGGTAAGAATTCATGATTCATGCTCGGCTTTCTAACCTCTTATGCTCAAATTTGAGTTTTTAATGCTCGGGTTTTTAAACTCTTTGCGCGGTTTTATTTCTCTATGCTCAAAACAAAA
This sequence comes from Bacillaceae bacterium S4-13-56, assembly GCA_040191315.1. Classification (NCBI taxonomy): domain Bacteria; kingdom Bacillati; phylum Bacillota; class Bacilli; order Caryophanales; family Bacillaceae; species Bacillaceae bacterium S4-13-56. The sequence continues at coordinate 8,037 of JAWJLM010000068.1, forward strand.
AACATATGCTCAATAACTAGGTTATAAGCTCAGTTACGCAACAATTAATACGCAAATTTTCAACTTACCTTAATAAGAAAAGCGCAAGCGCCCTTAATCATCGACGTAAGGCGGTGATGTGGGTCACGTAGGCGTTGCCACACGATGTGGCGGTGAGATCCTCCGAGATAAAGGAAACACGGTTCACGAGGCGAGTCAGTTCGGTGTTGCGACAAATGTTTTCGGTGGGCCGAGTAATCGGATAACCGAACCTCCATCATCGATGTTAACTTATCGATGGAGAGGAGGGAACCGACTCTAGTCGATAGGGCGCTGGAGCTAGACAAATTTTATAATTTATCTTGTAAAACAAAAACCCAGGCATCCAATAATGCCTGGGTTTTTTTAATCATTAAGCTACTACATCATAGCCTTGTTCTTCAACAGCTTTATTCATTTGATCAATTGTTGCTTTTGATTCATCGTACTCAACTTCCACTTTTCCTGAAGCTAAGTCAACCTCTACACTTTCCACTCCGTCTAACTCAAGAAGTGCTCCATTTACTGCTTTTTTACAATGATCACACGTCATTCCTTGTACATTTAAAGTTGCTTTCATAACTAAACATCCTTTCCCTTAATAAAATTTTTTATAGTTTAACTCTTTTCAAACGAAGAGAGTTAGACACAACACTAACAGAACTGAATGCCATTGCTGCCCCAGCAATCCAAGGAGCAAGTAATCCAAGGGCTGCTATTGGGATACCAGCACTATTATAAGCTAGTGCCCAAAATAAATTTTGGCGAATATTTCCCATTGTCTTTTGGCTTAGCTTAATCGCTTTAGCGATAAGGTGAAGCTCTCCACCTAAAATAGTTAAATCTGCTGTTTCTATAGCAACATCTGTTCCGGTACCAATCGCAATACCAATGTCCGCTAAAGCAAGTGCCGGAGCATCATTAATTCCATCTCCGACCATCGCCACATGCTTCCCTTGTTCTTGAAGTTCACGAATATGGTCTGCTTTTTCTTCAGGGATTACTTCAGCAATGACTCTATCAATTCCGACTTCTCGGGCTATTGCTTCGGCAGTTGCTCGGTTGTCCCCAGTTAACATCACTAGCTCAATACCCATATTTCTTAATTCAAGTAGAGCATCTTTTGCAGATTCTTTTACAGTATCTGCAACCGCGATTAAACCTACACACTCACGGTTCACAGCAATAAGCATAGCTGTTTTCCCTTGATGCTGCATACTTTCCAGCTGTACTTCAAACGAATCACACGATATAGATTCTTCTTTTAGTAACTTGCGAGTTCCAACAATGACTTCTTGACCATTTACCTTTGCTTTTATTCCATGACCAGGTATAGCATCGAATTCTTCTGACTCTACCAACTGTACATTTTTTTCCTGAGCATATTGAACAATGGCATCTGCAAGTGGATGTTCAGAGCTTTTTTCTGCACTAGCAGCTAAAAGTAAAATCTCATCAGAACCTTCGTAATTTGTAACTTCAGGCTTTCCTTTTGTAATAGTCCCTGTTTTATCAAAAACAATGGTGTTAATCTTATGGGCTGCCTCTAAATGCTCCCCACCCTTAAAGAGAATTCCATGTTCTGCACCTTTACCTGTACCAACCATGATGGATGTAGGTGTGGCTAAGCCTAGTGCACATGGGCACGCAATTACTAAGACTGCAATCGCAGCTTCTAATGCCAGCGGCCAGTTTCCTGGGTTTACTAAGAAAATCCATACTGCAAAGGTTAAGAACGCAATACCTACTACTATAGGAACAAAATATCCACTAATCACATCTGCCATTCTTTGAATAGGGGCTTTTGAGCCTTGAGCTTCCTCTACAACTTTAACGATATTGGCTAAAGCAGTATCTTTTCCAACACGTGTCGCTTTTACCTTCAGCGTTCCATTTTTGTTAATGGTTGCTCCAATAACTGTATCTCCTTCAAGTTTTTCCAGAGGAATAGATTCTCCTGTAATCATCGATTCATCAATCGCAGATCGCCCTGATACAACTTCTCCATCAACTGGGACTTTTTCTCCTGGTTTCACAAGTATCAAGTCATTCACTTGAACTTTTTCAATAGGAACTTTTTTCTCTTCTCCATTTACTATGACAGTGGCTTCTTTCGCTTGTAGGTTAAGAAGCTCTGAGATGGCTTTCGTTGTGCGACCTTTTGCCATCGCTTCGAAGTATTTTCCAAGTAAAATGAGAGTAATTAAAATAGCACTTGTTTCAAAATACAAATGCGGAACATATTCAGGATTTCCAATGGTTCGTAAGGCCTCAACTAAACTATAAAAGTAAGCTGCACTTGTTCCACCGGCAACTAATACATCCATATTGGCACCGCCATTACGAAGGTTTTTATAGGCACCATCGTAAAACTGCCAACCGATTATAAATTGGACCGGAGTTGCTAGTAACATCTGGAACCAAGGATTCATAAGGAACATTGGCCCATTTAAACCAAAAAAGTGATCAACCATAGAATATAATAGTGGCAAAGAAAGTAAGGCAGAAATAATAACTTTATTTCGTTTGTGTGCTAGTTCTTCTTCCTTTTCGTTTGCCTTATCTTCCCGATCCTTTTTCAAAGTCATTTCATAACCAATCTTCTTAACTTTCTCCATTAAGTCTTCTTCCGTTACAACACCATCAAAAAAACTAACAGTAGCTGCTTCTCCAGCTAAGTTTACAGTTGCGTTTTTAACTCCAGGCATTTTATTTAGTACTTTTTCGATCCGGGACGAACACGCAGCACAAGTCATACCTGACACGTCAAAATCTTGTTTTTTAATTTGAACCCCATAACCAATTTTTTCGATTTTGTTTTTAATATCATCGACTTTTACTTGGGTATCATCATACTTCACAGTGGCTTTTTCCATAGTCAAGTTCACTTGTGCTTCTACACCATCCATCTTATTTAAGACCTTTTCAATTCTAGATGAGCAAGCCGCACAAGTCATACCTGTAATTCCCAAAGTTACTTGTTTATCATTTCCCACAATTTACACCTCCTACGACTTAGAAAACTGCTTCACAACTTTCATTAGCTCATCAATTGCTTCTTCGCCACTTCCTGAATGAATGGCGTGTGTGACACAATGATGCGAGTGACGTTCAAGCAATGAAAATCCAACATTTTTTAAACCGGCATTGATAGCTGAAACTTGAACAAGAATATCAACACAATATCGGTCTTCTTCTACCATTTTCTGAATCCCTCTAACTTGACCTTCAATCCTTTTCAAACGATTGATAAGCTTTGCTTTTTCATCATCACTTCTTGGATTAACGGGTTTCTTATGAGGTGAAGATATAAAGTCTATATCCACTTCATAATCCTTTGAATTCACGTCTTTCACCTTCTTTTTCTTATTATTTTTCATATTGTTTTCTTAATAATTACTATACCCCCCTATAGTATTATTTTCAAGTATTTTCACTTAACGTTCATTTTTTTGACAAAAACAAAGCTTTTTCGGTTAAAATTCACCGAAAAAGCTTTGTTTTCACTTTATTTTGCTTTATTTATAGCTACTACAAGTCTATCCTCAATAACTTTAGCCTTTTCCTTAAGAGCGGGGTCATCAATATTCTCCATAAACATCGTAGGCTTTGGCATACCTATATAGTTCTTATCTCCATTTTCATAGACAACAATCTTACATGGAAGGAAGTAACTAACTAAGCTATTTAGGGATAAAACCTCTTTTGCTTCTTTTGGATTACATACTTCTAAAATTCGAAAGGTTTGATCAAAATCAAAACCCTTCTTATTTAAAGTTTCCTTAACATTGAAATCCCACAGGACTCCGAAAGAATCTTCCTTAAGTTCTTTTTCTAAATCTTGAACAGCTTGGTCCAAAGTTTTTTCTGTTTCCACAGTAAAATGGAACATTTAAGTATTCCTCCTTTTGCTCAATTATTTTCACCTTAATTATACCCTAAACGGTATTAATTAAAACTAATATGCTCAATAGAAAATCTTTCTTTTTTTCATGAGGGTACACTAAAATTGGGGAAAACAAAAAGGTTGAATTTTTTACCCAATATACCTATTATGGTATATACAAGGTTCTTGAAAGAGGTGAGAATGATGATGACCATTACAAATGAAGCAAAATCTGAATTGGAAAGTATTTTAGAGAAAAACCAAGCCACTGGCATACGCTTATTTATGGCTGGTATTGGCTGAGGAGGCCCACAGCTAGGGGTGGCTCTGGATGAGCCATTAGAAAATGATGAAGTGCATACCGTTAACTCCATTAAAGTTGCCATTGATCCTAAAATTTCAAATATGGTGAATGGCTTAGTTTTAGATAAAAGATCCCACGGATTAGTATTAACTGGCGTGCCAGATAGCGATTGTTAATAGGGGAAGCTCACTCTTTCAGGGAGTGGGCTTTTTTAACGTATCCACTTCTTGGGAGCATTTACTTACAGATTTTCCGAACGGGGAAGCCCACTCCTTTAGGTGTGAAGCTAAAACAAGACATAAATCCATAAAATCGGACAAAAAATATCGTCAACCCCTGAAAGAACCTAAAACTAAAGAACGAGATCAGCAACTGGCAGATATGGGCTTTCTGAATATGGACTACATAAATTCGTGAAGGATGTACAAAGAAAGATTAAAGAACACATTGGAAGTTTCGAAGCCCCAAAGCATGCGTCAAAAGCTTTTCAAGCAGTTGTGAAACTGCATTTTAATCAAGCAAAGAAGTTTCCCTTTTCCGTCAATTAGGAATGACAGTAGGACCCACACTATATGCTGGATTTATGTTTTTAACGCCAGGGAACAAAGGCTATAGTGGACTCTTCTGAACGGCCTTAGCTATATCAATCATGGCTCTTATCGTAACCCGTTGAATTAAATTTAAAAGATAGACTGAGTGTGGGGACACCCCACACTTTTTTTGACAAGATAAGAAAATTTGTCTAGCTCCAGCGAAAAAGCTTCCTCCAGTAATCTTCGAAGTTTTTGCCCCGAGTAAAGAAAGCTACTTAGAGCTACTTCGCAGAAACAAGTGCTTTTCTTGTTTCGAAGGGCGCTTGCGCTTTTCTTATTGCTTCAAGCATGGGCATGTTTTAGCGCTAAACGAATAATCGTGTATAACACCTCTTCCTAATTGATATGCTTATAAAAAGACATTTTCGCTATAAATCAGAATCATTACGATTTACAAATCGGAATCATTACGATAAAATGAAGAACAGATTTCTGAGAGGAGAATATTTTTATGAAGCGATCACTTGGAGTTATACTTTTTTTACTCCTATTTATAGGAGGATGTGGAAGTTCATCGTCTGAGTCCTCTGACGATAAGCTCCAAATATATACGACCGTTTATCCTTTGCAATTTTTTATTCAAGAAATTGGTGGGGAATTCATAGAATCGGAAACGGTATATCCAGCAGGAGTAGACGCTCATACTTATGAGCCTACTGCCAAAATCATGACAAAATTAGCGGAGGCTGATGCCTTTATTTATATTCATCCTGAATATGAAGCATTTGCAGCACAAGCTGAAAAAGCATTAAAAAATCAAGAGGTTAAAATTTTTTCCATTCATTCTCGTGAGGAGCTGTTTGATAATGAAACCCACGCTAATGAAGAAGATGGGCATAATCACGGAGAGTTTGATCCCCATATTTGGCTGGACCCCATTAGAGCAAAAGAACTTGTTGAGGTTTTAAAAGAGGAACTTGTCACTTTGGATCCGGAACATAAAGATTTTTTTGAGGAGCGTACAGAGAAATTAAAAGGAGAACTTGACCAGATCCATCAAGAATTTGTGGATTTACTTTCAACAAAACAAGAGCTTAAAATCCTTGTGTCCCATGCTGGTTATGGATATTGGGAATCCCGGTATGGTATTGAGATGATTGCGGTACAGGGAGTTTCTACAAGTGATGAGCCATCTCAAAAAGAGTTGGAACAAATCATTAATAAAGCACAAAAGAATGATATGGAATACCTCATCTTTGAACAAAATATTCAATCTAACGTTTCAGACATCCTTCAATCTGAATTAGGGTTAAAAGCCCTCACAATTCACAACCTAGAAGTATTAACTGAGCAAGATCATAAGGATGAGGAAGATTACTTTTCTATCATGAGAAAAAATCTAAAAGTATTACAAAAAGCTTTAAAATAATCGAGGTGAACTGGTATGTCTGATCCTATTCTTTCCATTCAGGATGTTTCATTCGTATATGAACAAAAACCGGTATTAGAGTCAATTAATTTCGAAATACAGCGAGGATCATTTGTGGGACTTGTAGGCCCAAATGGATCAGGAAAAACTACTTTGATCAAATTGATTCTAGGTCTGCTGCGTCCTCAAACAGGGAGCATTCAACTTTTTCAAACTCCCATCCAAAAGTTTCATGATTGGAGTAAAATGGGTTTTGTCTCACAAAAAGCGAATAGCTTCAATGCTGGTTTTCCAGCTACTGTTTCTGAAGTTGTCTCAACTGGCCTGACTGCCAAAATAGGCTATTTTAGATTCTTTTCTAAACAGGATAAAGAAAAAGTGAAGCAGGCATTGAATCAAGTGGAAATGTTGGATTATCTAAACCAAAACATTGGAAATCTCTCTGGCGGGCAACAGCAACGTGTTTTTATAGCACGTGCTTTAGTGAGTGACCCTGAACTCTTGATCCTCGATGAGCCTACTGTTGGAGTTGATCAGGAGCATGTTCAAAAATTCTATCATCTCCTTGCAGAGTTAAATAAAAAGCGAGGAATCACACTCTTGCTTGTAACACATGACATTGGGACGGTTACCTCCTATGTTTCCCAAATTGCTTGTTTAAATAAATCTTTGCAATTTCACGGAGATCCAGAGAGTTTTGCAGCCTTGTCAGATCAAGAGGTTTCAGATTTATATGGGCATCCGCTTCATGTAGTGACCCATCACGACCACTAGGAGGGTTGTAGGATGATAGAAAGTTTTTTGCGTTTTGATTTTTTACAAAATGCCTTTTATACAGGATTATTAGTCGGTTTCTTAGCCCCCTTACTTGGGACATTTATAGTTGTAAGGAGGTTATCTTTGATTGCAGATGCTCTTTCACACGTTACCTTGGCTGGAATTGCCTTTGGCTTATTCTTTGAGAAAAAGACGGGCATTACAGGAATCTCACCTTTATATTTTGGTATGGGATTCTCCGTAATTGGGGCTATGATGGTTGAAAGATTAAGAAGTGTGTATAAAGCTTATCAAGAATTAGCTATCCCAATTATCCTTTCTGGAGGAGTCGGTCTAAGTGTTATCTTTATCTCTCTTGCCGATGGATTCAATACAAATGTAATCAATTATTTATTTGGGACAGTTTCAGCAGTAAGCCGCTCGGATTTATGGATGATTTTAGGAATCACTATAATTGTAAGCCTTATTGTATTTCTTTTTTATAAGGAATTATTTATGCTTTCTTTTGATGAGGAACACGCTGTAGTTTCAGGAATTCATGCGAAACGAATTCACTTTTTATTTATTGTATTAACGGCCTTAGTTATTGCTGCTTCTATACGAATTGTAGGAGTTCTTTTAGTTTCTGCACTCATGACTTTACCAGTGGCAGCAAGCATGCGAATTGCCAAGGGTTACAAGCAAACCTTATGGTTATCCATCTTATTTGGGGAAATTTCTGTAATCACAGGAATAGTGAGTGGTTATTATTTTGAAATTCCTCCTGGAGGAACCATTGTTGTTACTGCTATTTTTATATTAATAGCAGTCATCACTGGAAATAAATGGGTTAATAATAGAAGGAGGGCTATCTCATGAATTTAAACGAAGCATTAGACCTTCTCAAAAATAGAGGATACAAATACACCGGAAAAAGGGAAGATTTTTTACGTTATTTGACAACGGAAAACAGCTATCGTACTGCAAAAGATCTCCTTGAATTTATGCAAAAAACCGATCAAAACGTTAGCGTCGATACAGTATATCGTAATCTTCACTTATTTACCGAACTAGGAATCGTAGAAACTACTGAAATGGATGGAGAGAAATATTTTCGCGTCACCTGTGATTCGAATCAACACCACCATCACTTCATCTGTAAATCCTGTGGAAAAACAAAAGAAATACATCTTTGTCCAATGGATAGAATTAATAAAGAGTTAAATGGATTTGAAATAGAGGACCACAAATTTGAAATCTACGGAAAATGCCCAGCTTGTGTGTAAGATGAAGAGTACTTTTAAGGGGGAGGAAATCATGCAGAAAATTGTACTAGCCATTGGTATTGGCGGATTTATTGGGGCGATAAGTCGCTACGGAATGTCAATTGCTTTAGGTTCAATCATCCCTTCCCCTTTTTCCATTTGGTTCGTTAATATGATAGGCTGCTTCCTCCTGCTTTTCTTTATCCACTGGAAAAAATCATTTCCTAAATGGATACGCATAGGTATTGCAACAGGGATCATTGGAGCATTCACCACATTTTCTACCTTTATTGTTGACTTCATTCTGTATTGGAACCAAGGGGAGTGGTTATTAGGTTCCATCTATTTTCTAATTACTATTATCGGAGCAGGCATAGCTTCCTATGTGGGATACTTATTGGCGCAGAAGGTAAATTCTAAACAGCAAGTTGCTCAACATAAACTATGAAGAACGTAAATAGGTGGGGATCATCATGATTTCTTTGGTCGTTGGATTGAGTGGCGCTTTGGGTGCCTTAAGTAGATATTATTTAGGTTGGATAGCAAATGATCGATATTCCATTCCTTTTGGCACATGGATCGCTAATGTTTCTGGAGCCATTCTTCTTGGAATTCTAACCAAAGTACATCTTTCTAACCCATCATTTTTATCAGAATCCTATTGGGGTTTTTTAGCCATTGGCTTTTGCGGGGCTTATACTACTCTTTCCACATTTAGCGCAGAAACATTTGCTCTTATTCAAAAAAAGCAATATAAAAATGCCATAATCTATACAGCAAGTACTCTTTTGGTAAGTATTATCATTGTTGCAATGATAATAGGGTTCGGAGAGTTCTGACAACTCCCACAGCTAAAGCAGTGGGGTTCTAGGATACTAACAAGCTTCTCTGTAAAAACCTCCCCCGATATCCCCTTATTTGGATTTTGTCCACTCCGAATCAATCTCTATCGATGCCGCTTTGAGCATCGTATAAGCTGGACAACGCTTCTCTAACTCGCTTCTAATGCTCTGAATTTGTTCATCAGATGCATCAGTACTAATTTCTGCTTGAACCTTTATATTTTGAAAATAAGGGCGTACACCTCCCATTCCTTCAAGACCATCCGTATTTAATGTTCCTTCGACTGAGAAATCAACAGAGCCCATTTCTACTCCTTGTTCTTTAGCAATCATATGAAGCATCACATTTTCACAACCTGCTAATGAAGCCAGTACATATTCCATTGGATTTGGACCTGTGTTTGCCCCACCAAAATTCTCTGGCTCATCGATAACAATTTGATGTTCTCTAACTTGAAAAGTGGATTTCGTTTTTTCTCCTGTACCATTTACTTTTAAGGTTTGTAATGACATTATTATCACCTCACTCGGGATTATTTTGTGAAAGTGAGCACAAGATATACCATGCTTTTTTACCAACATCCTACTTTTGTACTTTTGAAATTTCTTAAAAATAAGCTACAATGAAATGAAAGTTTAACAATGATATTTTAACCACAATTGGGGAAAATATATATAACATTTATTTATAAAATCTAATTTTACAATGACAAACTGTGGGAGAGTTTTATCGAGTATGAAATTACAAAAGGTCCTCTCTAAATTACATATAGAAACGAAACTTGAATTGGAAATCACTCATATAGCAGGTGATTCAAGAAAGGTTATACCTGGCACTCTTTTTGTTGCCATCAATGGGTATAGTACAGATGGACATAACTTCATTAAAGAAGCCATAAAGAAAGGGGCTGTTGCAATAATCGGGGAAAAACAACACTCAGAAACACACCCTGTCCCCTATTTTGAAGTAGAAAATAGTCGTTATGCCCTTGCACTATGCGCAAAAACTTTTTACGCACACGAAAGAGATCTACCAACCATTATTGGAATCACAGGAACCAATGGAAAGACAACAACTTCTTTTTTAATAAAACACATACTTGAAGTACAGGGGTATAGTTGTGCCTTATTTGGTACAATTGGCTATACCGTAAATGGAACGAATTACGAAGCCTCAAACACTACACCAGATGCACTAACTCTCTATAAACTGCTTGGGCAGTCAAATGATGAGTTTGCCATCCTTGAAGTTTCCTCTCATGGAATCCAGCAAGGTAGAGTATACGGTCTGGAATTGGACTATGTATTGTTTACAAACTTAGATCACGAACACTTAGATTACCATCACTCTATGGAAAACTATTTTCAGGTAAAAGCTTCTTTGTTTAAACAGTTAAAAAAAGATGGTCATGGTATTATTTTTTCAGGACAGTCCTGGGGGAAAAGACTAGTGCAACAACTCCAAAACAAACATGAGGTAATTTCTATAAGTGAATCTGATGATGCAGATTTAAAGATCGATTATGAAAAGAAGCAATTAAAATGGCAAGATCATTCACTTGCCTTTCAACCATTACTTCCTGGAAAACATAATTTTATAAACATATCCATGGCAGTTGAGACCTGTCGACTTATTGGACTTTCTCTTCCCCGTATTAAAAATGCGCTAGAAAAAAATCTATATATCCCAGGCCGCTACGAAATTTTTGCCCATCCAAATGGTGGATTTATAGTAGTTGACTATGCCCATACATCTGATGCGCTTCAAAAATTGTTCCATTCTATTCAAGAACAAGGGGCTGAAAGAATCATCCATGTCTTTGGGTTTCGTGGTGGAAGGGATAAACTTAAGAGAAAAGATATGTTTAGGCAAAGTACCAATATATCTCATCAAACGATACTAACCTGTGATGATCTCTATGGGGTAGAGCCTCAAACTATGTTTGGGGAGCTTTTGGACCTTTATCTAGAAGAGAAAAAAGAAAACTCACGAATTATTTTCGATCGCACCGAAGCCATTACTTTTGCATGGGAACTTGCAGAAAAAGGAGATTGGATCGTGATTACAGGAAAAGGGCATGAACCCTACCAACAAGATTTTCAATATCCTGTTAAATCAGATTTAGATATGATTAAAAAATTATTAGGAGAACTAGAAAAGGAACACTCTGCACTTTGAGTGTTCCTTTTATTGCAGATAATACAAATAGGCTATAATGATAGCAAGGTCCGCCAATGAGTGACTGACGATGGAACCTACTATTGTTCCGCTTTTTTGACTATAAAAGGACCAAAAGATACCTGCAAGAAAGACAGGAATGACCATAATGACGGAGAATGGAAATGCAAATAAAAACATTAAAGGTATCAAATGGTAAAGACTATAAAAGCTACTAGTAATAAGGGAAGTTTGTAACAAATTGTATTTTCCAAATAATCGGTTTTGCATATCGCCTCTCCAGTAAAGCTCCTCTAAAATAGGGTTTAAAAAAACTAAAAAAAGAATTAGCCACCATTTTGTTTTTCCAATAAATCCCCAGTCACGTAAAATTTCATTCATTTGCGAAAGATTGATTCCGTCTTTTTTAAGTAAAGCAAGCCCTACATAAACAAAAAGAAAAAATCCTATACCTATTCCTAATCCCATGAACCAGGTTCGCAAAGATTTCCCTTTAAAATAGGATTTGATTGGAACTTTTGAAAGGAGAGGCAAAATAAGAAGCCACCCATAGAAAAGAATAAATGTGAGAACTAAATTTTGGAGAATCACAAGACCAATCCATAAAAGGATGGTTGGGCCAAAAAATCTAATGAGCATCATCAGAATCCCTCCACTTAGATTTAGTATACCTTACTTATTTTGTGTTAGGATTAGGATAGAGAAGGTACTGAAAGGAGAAAGCATATGAACCAAATTTTATTTATTGAAACAGGTATGGGAATAGATGTACATGGTCAAGACATAACAAAGGCTTCTGTTCGCGCTATAAAAAATGCTATTCATTTTAACTCAATGCCAGGAATAAGATCGGTTTTACCAGAGAATTCTTTAGACAATATGGTCGTAAATGTGAAGCTAGCTATCCCCTGTGATCAAGAGAAATTGGATATCAGTGAAATTAAAAAAGCTATTCCCTATGGTACGGTCCATGTGAATGTCATGGACGGCGGCATGCTTACAACTAGCGGCATTGTCTTAGAGGATAAAGATGATAAGAATGATCTTATGTATATAGTTGTCGCCTCTGTTGAAGTAGGATATTAATGGGAAAGGAGAAGGAATCTAACCTTCTCCTTTTTCTTATCTATTTCTTTCTGGAGAGATTTCTTCAGAAAACTCAACACTAGCCGGAGTCATTTTTTGGTTCTGAAGCATATTCTGAATAGGCTTCATCATATTCATTGACTTGTCATTTCTCCTGAAAAGTCCATAAACCATAGCCCCGATGCTACCTACACTTAGAAGAGTGTACATCATCCCGCGCCCGCGACGACGACGTTTACCCATATTCATCATTTTCATCATGGATGTCATTGATCTTAAGTTCATTAGTAATACACCTCTTTCTGTTTTTTCCCCATTTTTATTTTTTACGACCACATTCGGATTATGTAGACAAGGTTTTTCCAAAAGTAATACCCATTATTTTCATATTGAAAAGAACCTTCAAAATCCTTATCATGGATCTATTGTTGATACAAAAAAGGGGGGATCCTATGTCGAAAAAACTCGTTATTGTTTGGTTTGCGATCATTGTCCTATTATTTGGAATGGGTAGCCTTGCAAATGATGAAGGAGAAGAAATAGTTGACTATAAGTCTTCGATTGAAATTGAAAATTAAAGGGTGCCACCAATTTATGATTTGGGGCACCTTTTTAATTACTGATTCTTCTGTTTTACGAGTTGCTTTTCAGCCATGCTGATCAATTCTTTCACCATGTTCCCGCCTATTTTGCCACCAATGTTTCCACCGATACGACCGGCATCTTCTGCACGAATATCCCCATTATAGCCATGTTTTAGAGAAATGCCTTCTTCTTGAGCAATTTCATATTTACTCACAGTTTTAACATTGGATTCCACTTTTTGTTTTAATTGGTCTAATCCTTTACGAGCTTCGGGAACTAAGATTTTATTTCTACGTCCCATAAAATCTCTCCTTTATACCTTTTTCTTTACCATTTGTTCCTCTGCCATTTTTATGAGTTCTTTCACCATATTTCCACCAATGTTTCCACCTATTTTACCTGCATCCTTTGCTTTAATATTGCCGTTATAACCGCGGTTTAACGGAATTCCTTCCTCTTTAGCCACTTCATACTTTGCTTGTTCAGGAGTTTGACTTTGAGAAACTTTTGCTTTTAATTGATTAAGCCCTTCTCTTGCATGAGGGACAAGAATTTCATTTCTACGTGCCATTATTCATCAAAACCTTTTCTAGGGATTGGTTCCCCTTCTTCACTGGCTAAACCACCACTATTTTCAACTCGATCAATTCCCGCTTGAATTTCACCCTCCATATACACATCTGACGCCTGCTCATGGGTTATTGCTAAGCCTTGTTCTGTGTCATCCTCACTTCTATATTGATTAGGATGATAATTGGTTTCTGCTACTTTATCTGAATCACGTTGTGATACTTTTTGTCTCTTTTCCACTTTAAAAAACCTCCTTTTGTTCCTAGCTTTTGTTTTTAATAAAAAATTATTAGAGCATTGAACTACCTAAAATTTTATAAAGTGAAACTTCAATCAGTGAGGGTCCCAACTGATTCGAATCGTTGTTAACTTTTGCCCGAGTAAACGCAGTAAGGAGAGCTACTTAGACTTCTTGGCAAAAAAAGTGCCTTTTTTTGTTTCGAGGGGTACTTCCGCTTTTCTAACGTGTAAGTTCACTTATCTTAAAATTATTTAAGTTTTTTTTTAGATTGATTTAATAATATAAGCGTATATCAAAAGGGGAAATTATTTATTTAAGGAGGGAAATCATGGGAATTTGGTGTATTAGAATTGCAGCTGTTTATTTTATGGTAGGAGTAGGAGTAAGTATGGGTATTTTTATGGAATCAGCGGGTGACCATACTCTAGTGGGAGTCCATGCCCATATAAATTTAGTTGGATAGGTATCAATTGCAATCTTTGGTCTTATTTATCACTTTTTTCCGAAATTATCACAAAATTGGTTGGGGAAGCTTCACTTCTGGGCTTACAATATTTCGTTACCACTGTTTATGATCGGGCTAGCTAATCTTCTCTATGGAAATGAGGGACTTTTACCACTTGTTATCGTTGGAAGCAACGTGTTATTAGTTTCTGTTGTGTTATTTGTTATTAATATATTGGTCAATTTACGAGGAACAACTTTAACTATAAATACAGATTCATCAAAGAAATCTTCTCTATAATATACTTTATTTGGAACAACTCTCATGGTAAAATTTCAGTATATTCTGAAAGTAGGTGAGAGAGTGTTTCGAAGAGCTAAAATAATGGTTGTAGACAGCAATGAGTATAGTCTTAATCAGCTATATGACTGCCTGTCTAAAGAATTTTTTAATGTGCTCTGTTTAAGTGATGGAAATAAAGCACTTATAGAAGCAAAAAAAGAGGAACCCGATTTTTTTATTCTCGAGATAGATATTTCATCATTGGATGGGATTGATTTATGCCAAAATATAAGAAAGTTTTCAGAATCGCCCATCCTATTTTTAAGTACAAGATCAAGTAATTTTGATAAAGTCTTGGCTCTTCGCTCTGGTGCTGATGATTATATGACAAAACCATATAGTCAAATGGAACTTGTAGCTCGAATGAAGGCTCATTTGAGAAGAAGTCGAATACATGGCTCTTCTGCTGGGAAAAGTCACTTATTTTATGCTGGTGTATTTAAAATGAATTTAGCGACTCAAAAGGTTGTTATTGAGGATAGAGAAATCGATCTTTCTGTGAGAGAGTTTCATATTTTGTATCAATTAGCACAGCATCCTGGAAGAATATACAGCATGGAAGAACTATATGAACTCGTTTGGGGAAATCCTTGTGTAGGTGATTTAAGAACGGTAATGGTACATATTAGTAATCTTCGAAAAAAATTGAAAACAAATGTAGATGATATAGAAATCATTGAAACTGTAAGGGGAGCCGGATATAGGTTTAACGAGAAAGTTTTAAAGCATTTTTCAAAAATTTAAAATTCTGAATTTCGAACCGTTCGACTTTTAATAGAAGACTCATTTATCGATAAGCAAACATGGACATCATCATGTTTGCTTTATATTTTAGTATCAGAATTTATAAGTTGTTAGAGAATTTGTCTAACTCCAGCGAAAAAAATTCATCGAATAATCTTCAAAGTTTTTGCCCCAAGTAACCGCAGGAAGAAAAGCTTCTTAGAGCTTCTTCGCAGAAATAAGTGATTTTCTTGTTTCGAGGGGTACCCTATCGACTAGAGTTGATCCCCTAATCTCGAATCGATAAACTAAGATAACACTCGTTGAAGCCAGACAAATTTTAAACTTTATTATCTTTCAAACATGGGAACCCCATTTTTTTCTCAAACTTATAAATAGCTCAACTAAAAATACCAGCTTATTTAAAAAGCTGGTATAATAATACTAAAGAAAACCTTTTCATTCCTCAGAAGAAAAATTAATTTCATCTGAATTTTGGAATACTAGGTTTACCTGTTCCCGTTGTTCCATCTCTTCCATTCCAAAATCTGGATTCAGCAGAGTGTTAATATCGAGCTCCCGTTCCGTTTTCTTATACATAATCTTCCTCCCTCTATACTTGGTACTCCTATTTTTACCATTTCTACAAAAAATAATCGGAAAGGAGCGATGATTCTAATGTTTAAAAAGAGAATGAGAAACGATCGTCATTCACCTACACAGACAGAAGAAAAAATCACCTATCCAACAGAGTATGTATCCATTGAACGTTTACGAAAAGCTATACACAGCTATGGGGATCAACTGCCAAAAGGTATACCTTTACAAATTATTATTAAGGAAGACCGAACCATTAACTATTCCTTGCTTGCTCCATTTTTAAAAGCAATTCCAAAGGATAACTATTATATGTCTCGTGAAACTTACGAAATTTTTGAAGAAAAAGATAAAGAACTTGCGGTTGAATTGGATATGGTCCAAGTAGCCGTGGATAATTATATACGACAAACGAAGGAGCTTCCCATTATAGAGGGAGACCCTTATCGAAAAGTAAGCTTTTTTAAATTAGAAAAGTTAGATTTAATTGAAAAGCGACCGGATCGTGACTATTTTATTTCAAGAGAGGAACATTTAGTTACCTTTAGGCATCCTAAAACCGGATAATTTTATTTTGAAAGAACCGAGCTTGACGCTGGGTTCTTTTTTTATGGGAATTATGTCATCCTGCTGATGTCCGTGCGTCTATTTGCCTTGTCCGTGCGTCCCTTTCCGCGATTTGCGCGTC
>JAWJLM010000069.1 GCA_040191315.1 Bacillaceae bacterium S4-13-56
CTTTTTATTACACATTCATAAAATTTAAGATTATAATGAATTAAATCATAGGTACTACAAATATATTAATTTTTTAAAAGAGGAGGTCAATGGAATGAGAGGTAAAACTTTAATAATAGCACTTTATTTAGTTGTTTTATTTGCCCTTGTTGGTGTAACAATATGGAATCTAAACCAAGATGGGGAGTCTACTCAAGAAGAGACAAGCAATCAAACAGAAAAAGCAAATTCTGACGATGAAACAACAAAAGAGGAACAAAATAATAACTCAAATCAGGAAGATGAAGGAAACAATTATGAAGTATATACCTACCAGGAATATACGAGAAGTGAAGCACCCGCTTTTACTGGCGAAGAACTTTTTGATCTTCCAACCAAAAACTGGATTACAAATGGTGGGAATGTTAGGAATGAAAGATATTCTCCACTCGACCAAATTAA
This sequence comes from Bacillaceae bacterium S4-13-56, assembly GCA_040191315.1. NCBI lineage: Bacteria > Bacillati > Bacillota > Bacilli > Caryophanales > Bacillaceae > Bacillaceae bacterium S4-13-56. Next base: position 442 of record JAWJLM010000069.1, read on the forward strand.
TGCTGATAATATTGCTGATTTAAAAGCGGAGTGGGTAACAAGTTTAGGCTCCGGAAGTGCAACTAAATATTCTGGAGAAGCTACTCCGCTTGTATATGACGGCGTAATGTTCGTTGTAACAGGAGAAAACAATGTGTCTGCGATTGATGTCACAACAGGGGATAAAATTTGGGAGTATGTACCTCATATTGCAGAAAAATTGGATACCGTTTGTTGTGGATGGACGAGTCGAGGAGTAGCCCTTGGAGATGGAAAAGTGTATGTTGGTTTACTTGATGCAAGACTAGTCGCCCTTGATCAAAAGACTGGAGAAGTCGTATGGGAAACAGAAGTAGCTCAATGGGAAGAAGGATATACGATTACTAGTGCTCCATTGTATTATGACGGTAAAGTTTATACTGGAGTTTCTGGTGGAGAGTATGGAATTCGCGGACGCCTAACAGCCTATGATGCCGATTTAGGAAGAGAAATTTGGCGGTTTTATACGATTCCAGGTCCAGAGGAAGTTGGACATGATACATGGCCGGCTGATAATAAAGCATGGTTAACTGGAGGTGCACCAGTTTGGCAAACTCCAGCAGTTGACCCTGAATTAAATATGATTTATTTTGCAGCTGGAAATACGTCTCCTGACTTGGATGGCTCAAATCGAGAAGGAGATAACTTATTTTCTGATTCCATTCTGGCTTTAGATGCTACAACTGGAGATTATAAGTGGCACTTTCAAGAAGTTCACCATGATATCTGGGACCTTGACCCAGCAAGCCCTGTTATTTTGTATGATGTCGAAATGGACGGCGAAATGAAAAAAGGAATAGCTCAAGCTGGTAAAACGGGTTGGGTATACTTTTTAGATCGAACAAATGGAAACCCATTGGTAGGGATTGAAGAAAAAGAAGTACCACAAAATGAAAATCAAAAAACCTCTCCTACGCAGCCTTATCCAAAAGGAGATGCGTTTGTACCACAAACGGTTACTCAAGAAGATGTGGAAAGAGATTTTCCTAAAGAATTTAATGGTAAAATAGGTAATATTTTCACCCCATTCTGGGATGAACCTGTAACCGTAAGACCGTCTCCACAAGGGGGAGCAAACTGGCCACCATCTGCGTTTAATCCAGATACGGAATATTTTTATGTGTTAGGCAATGTCAACTATTTTTCCTTAAACCATGAACAAAGTTCTCAGGAATTTTCAGAAGGTGACGAGTACCTTGGTAGTGTTTGGCAGCCAGTTTCAAATACACCAATGGGAGGAACTGTTTCTGCGATTGACGTGAAGACAAATAAAATTGTTTGGCAAGATAAATGGGATGCCATTGCCTATAGTGGTATTTTAACTACGAAAGGAAATCTGGTTTTTGCAGGACATAATGATGGACGATTACTTGCTTATGATGCGAAAACGGGAGATAAACTATGGGAATTCATGACCAACGCTGGAGTGAATGCACCTGCCATGACTTATGAAGTCGATGGAAAGCAATATATTTCTGTATATGCAGCAGGAAATGCTTTAGCTGGGTCTAAGCATGGAGATCGTATTTATACTTTCTCTCTTGATGGAACCATTGAGTCAGGAGAAGAAATTGATGTTAAGGAGCAACAGCCAGAAGGTACTGATAAGATAGAAGCGGATGGCACAGAAGGCACTAAACATGCTGGAGAAACAACAGATATTGCATCTGGCCAAACTATTTTTGAAAATAACTGTCTAGCTTGTCACGGAAAAGAAGGGGTGGGTGGCCACAATGGACCAAACTTAAGGGAAAGTCTAATTGCTGCCGATAGAGATAAGTTATCGAATCAAATTAAAAATGGTAGTGGGGGAATGCCTCCATTTGAGGGCGTTCTTTCCGAGGATGAAATACAATCCTTAGCAGATTATATTTTGGAAAAAGTCGTACCACAAGAATAAATAAAAAAAGTGTCAGGATCATCTATGCTTAACGTGGCCTGGCACTTTTTTCTTTGACTCTTCTTTATTTGGTGATCGTCTAATGGGCGTCAGGGATTGGGTGTGACTATTTTACAGAATAAGCAAGGTTATAAATAAAGAGAGGGAATCAAAAATCTTAAGCCTGCCAATAGACGAGGCGATAGAATGGTGAGGAATTTAATCGTCTGTCTTATGATTATGTTAAAAATTGGGCGTAGCTAGAGGATATTATCAAAGATAAGTTTTCAACCATTTATTTACTCAACTTTCGCACCAAGAAAAATGTGCCTAAAGTAACTAGCTGTATGGCTAGTAGTTGTTGAAGTATGACCCTTGACAGGAAAAACTATCATAAAAAACACCTCAATGTTTGGTATAGTGTAATTGACAAGAAAACACTACCAATACAGAAGAGGTGTCTCCCATATAATAGCGAATAAAAACTCAAAGATGCAACTACCAAATGAACATTCTTCAATTTTAAAGAGTTAAATGTGTTTAAACATCTGACCTCGATTGTGCTGTGGCATTACAGCAATTAATCGAGCTTCTTGAAGATGCTTTAAAAAACAGCAACAAACTGATCAAAAGTCAACTACAACAATGGATCGCAGGCTTACCCAACTATATCAAGGCATACCTACCTGTTTCAGTCTGCAAAAGTTGAGTTAGTAAAATATACTGAAATCATTAATGGTAAACAAATAAATGGAACTTACTTATTATCAATAGATAAAATGTAAGCAACTAGAGAGGGTTTGTGACTTGAGTTGGTCTAAGAAACTTTTTATATTAGTCACGTTTGTTTTAATTAATGGTTTGGTCATCTATTATTGGAACGTTTTGAATGAAGAAACTGTAGTCAAAAGAGGTGAGGTTAACCTCTCACAATCAGAGTTTTTTGAGAAAGGTTACATTGAACTGAATGGAGAATGGGAGTTTTACTGGGAAAAATTGTTAAGACCCGAAGATTTCAACCAACAAAATGAAGAGATAGATTATACACTTGTTCCAGGAAATTGGAGTCAAGATCTTCATGGTAATCAGTATGAAAATAAAGGCTTTGCTACTTATCGTATGGTAATAAACGAAATTCCTAATGAATTATATTTTGGTTTAAAAAAATCGAATATTCGTAATGCAAGTAAAATTTACATAAATGGAGAGATTGTGTTAGAAGATGGGCATGTTTCACAATCGATTGAAGATAGCATACCAGGAAATAATTCGGAAATTATTTATTTTGAATTGCATGATGAAACGGCTGAAATTATTATCCATGCTTCTAATCATGAATATATCGTTGGTGGTATTTCCAAACCAATTCTATTTGGGTTGCAACAAAAACTAATAAGCTATCAACTACAAACGATTATGTTTGAATTCGCTATGCTAGTAGTAGTATTTATCGTCGGTATCATTTATATTATTTTGTATTTTACAAGCAGGCACTACCGTATGATGGAACCTGCAACTTTTGCGTTAGCCTTAAGTTGCCTATCCTTTGGAGTGATGGGTGGTATATATAGTGAACGCATTATTACCATTATAATTCCAGACCTAACCTTAAATTCAACCTTCCGATTTGGCCATATCGTCAGTGCTTTATCTGTCATATTTGTGTTGCATGTTGTCAATAAAATTAATGATGATTTTCTCTCAAACCGATTGAAAACTATTATTTCTGCCACTTTTGGTCTTTTCATTCTTCTTGTATTAATCTTACCGTTAAGCCTTTATTTAAGCACATTAAACTTTTATTTGTTTTTTGTCGTAGGTGTATTTTTATGGATTTGGATAAAAGTTTTCCTAATGTATTTTAAAAAACAAGATAAGGGGATCGAGAAAGTTGAGCATAATACGCTGATTGTTGCGATATTTAGTGTGTTCCTATTTTGGTTTGATCTCATGCTCTATAGTATTGGCATTAAAGCAGACATGGGAGTAGCATTTTTTTGTATGGCGATTTACAGTATTGCTTTAGCCACGTTATTAATCTATCGATATACCCTCTACTACAAAAAAAGTGAAGAACTATCCAAAGAATTACTTCAAACGTTAGATGTATTGACAGAGAGATCAAATGAGGTTAAAGAAAATGAATTAGCGTTTTTACAAGCTCAAATAAAACCGCATTTTTTGTTTAATGCCTTAAATGTGATTTCTTCTATGATATTAAAGCGTTCAGATGAAGCATATGAGCTAGTGTTATCATTGAGTGATTATTTGCGAGCAAAATTTGATTTTTATAATAAAGAGAAGTGGATCAGTATTAGAGATGAATTAGGTTTCATCTATTCCTATCTTGATATCGAACAAGCTCGTTTTGAAGAACGCTTAAAGGTGGACATTCAATTAAATGAAGATATAGATTTTGTTGTGCCACCGTTATTAATTCAACCCTTAGTAGAAAACGCTGTTCGACACGGTGTGAATATGAAAAAAGAAGGTGGGACAGTCTCGATTCATATTACAAAAATACAACAAGGTCACCTTATTAAGGTGAGTGATGATGGAGTAGGAATGACTGAAGAAAAGATACGAGTTATATTAGATCAAACATTTTCAAATGGGGATGGAATTGGATTGCAAAATATTCAAAATCGTATGCATCGTTTATTCGGGACGGGATTACAAATTGAAAGTTCACTAGCAAAAGGAACAACGATTTCAGTAATAATACCTAATCGGAGGATATACCAAAATGAAATTACTCATGATTGATGATGAACGAATGGCTATTGAACATCTAAAAACAATTCTTGAAAAAAGTCAGCAAGTGGAACTTAATGACGTAGCAACTTTTGTATCCCCAAGTGACGCTCTACAATGGGCCAAAAAAGAGCAAGCTGATGTAGCATTTGTGGATATTGAAATGCCAGAAATGAATGGATTGGTTTTAGCAGAAAAATTAAAAATCATGCAGCCTCATCTAGAAATTATCTTTGTCACAGCTTTCCAAGAATATGCGGTGGAAGCATTTGAACAATATGCATTAGACTATTTGCTTAAACCAGTCCGCCGTGAGCGAATGCTAACAACATTAAACCGAATCAATACTAGATTGGAAGAGAAAAATTCGATGGTAAAATCTCGTGAAACGGTTAGCATTAATTTATTAGGAAACTTAACCATTCAAAAAGGGGATCAAGATATTGATTTGAAATGGCGTTCTGGTAGAGTAAAGGAGTTATTTGCTCTTTTATTGCATTCTCGCCAGAAGCCCATTTCTAAATATGATATTATTGATCATCTTTGGCCAGATTTTTCAGACGAAAAAGCTATCACTCACTTACATATGACTATCTATCGTTTGCGACAATTATTACAAACACATCAATTAGATGTAGTAATTAAATTTCAAGATGAATCCTATCAATTAAGTTTAGGCGCAGCAATTGTCGTTGATGTTGATCAGTGGCATCAACATTTAAACCGACATCCTACTGTGACCTCAGGTAATATCAAAGCATGTATTGATGCCCTACATTTAAAACAGGGACGCTATATGCAGAATCTAGATTATAACTGGGCGGATAATGAACAAGCCTATCTTGAAAAAAGTTATACAAATCGATTAATGGACATCGCTCGGTTTTTGTCAGAATCCAAGCAATATGATGAAGCTATCAAGTATTATGAAGAAGCATTTCAATTAAATAGCTATGACGAGCAAATAATGATTGAGCTATTCCAGTTGTATGCACTAAAACAGCGCAATGCCGATATTGAAAGATTCTATAAAGAGATCAAGCATATCTATCAAGAGGAGCTTGTAACTCCAATGAGTAAGAAGATAGAACGGTGGTTTCGAAATTGGCAAAAAAAATTGGAATAAACTTAAATATATTAAAAATGTAGTCCTTTGGCTATGTGAGACTGCATTTTTTATGAGCAAAAATATCGAATTCTTTATGATTTATTGCTCCAAATATAACTGCGTTTTGTAGGAACATAGACTTATGTTAAGTCTATGTAGAGTGCTAATAAATATACTTATTGTAGAAAAAAGTAGAAAAAGTAGTAAAAATAGAAAAGGCAGAATACTATATATTTTTTACATAATGAATTTGGAGGGGTTTTATGAACAAGCGACATAGAAAACAATGGAACAAATGGATTAGCGTGTGGCTAATTTTCGGATTATTTGTTTCGATGATGCCAATTTCACCAAATCAAGTAGTGGCAAACACGTCGGAAACCATATCGACGGAGCCAATTACTATTGCGCAGGGAAGTAATGATTTAGGTGTTAATGATTCTTTTGATGCAAGTTTTTGGAATATCGGTCATGATGCTAGCATTCTAGCAGATCGTATTCAATTAACTCCGGCCCAAGGGGGAAAGAAAGGTTTTGCTTATTTCAATGATAGTATTCGTTTAAGTGAAGATTTATCATTTAATGCGAAATATACGTTTAACATATCAAACTCAGATTCTGCTGGTGCGGATGGTATTGCTTTTGTTATCCAAAGCGAGAGCAATACAGCCGGTGCTGAAGGTGAAGGGATGGGTTATAGTGATATTTCTCCTAGTATTGTGGTGGAAATAGATACGTATTATAACCCTGGGATTGACCCATCAGATAGTCATATTGCCATTATGAAAAATGGGGACTATAAAAATCATTTAACTTATGAAAACTTACCTACTATTGATAAAGATACAAAACTATACTCCGTATGGATCGATTACACTGCGGGTAATATGAAAGTATATTTTGCAGAAGACTCAACTGGAAATACACCAAAACCATCAGCTCCATACCTAGATAAAAATATTAACTTACAGGATATTTTTGGCGAAACGAAAGATGTTTTTGTCGGATTTTCATCTGCGACAGGCGGTTCTTACTCAAAACATGAAATTTCAGGCGTGTTTTTTGATAGTGAATACACCTCATCTGGTATTGAAGAAAATGATAAGTATATGCAAGCACCTAAACCAAATGCCCCAGCAGCTATGACTGTAACGAAAGCAAAGGATGAAGCGATAACCGTTACGCCTGAAGCAGGGAAAGACTATGTATTTTATGAAGATAAAACAGCTGTAAAACCAATCGGATCTGGTTCCTCATTTACCATTGATTCAAGCATGAATACGGATGGTGAATTGTATTATTATTCTATCATCGAAAATGGTGTGCAAAGTGAACGATCCACTATAGGTGTGGAAGTAGTACCAGAACAGCTAGAAATTATGTTAAATGAAAAATCTATTATGGATGGTACTTTTCATTTTGAAAATTTATCTGTCAATGGTTCAGATATTAAATCAATTTTGATAAGTTTTAATGAATCAGTATCAGCAGATGATAAAATTATTTTACCAAATGCTAAAGTTGGCTTTACTGTTTCAGATAGCTCAATCGATAACGATTACACAAAACGAATTAATTTATCAGAGTCTGTTACTACAACAGATGTTCAGAATTATTTGAGAGATGTTGGCTTCCAACTAGGTAATGGTGAACAGTCAGTGCAAGTAGTGGTTACTTCTGAAAATATTCTATACGATACTTATTACAGTATTGATACAGAACATTACTATCAGTACGTAACAGATAAAGTTTCATGGACAGATGCTTATCAGAAAGTGAAAAGTATGGAGTATATGGGGCGAACTGGCTATCTTGCTACGATCATGAGTAAAGAAGAGGATATTTTTGTGAATTCCCTGTCTGGTGGCGAAGTAGGTTGGCTTGGTGGTGCAATATTAAAACCAACTTCTGATAAGGTAAATGCTTCAGGTGGAACGGATGGTACACTTTTATACTATGAAGGGTTTGACACAAATCAAACAACCGATGCTTGGTATTGGATGAACGGACCGGAAATTGGCACGAAATTTTATGCAAGTACTGGGACAAGAGACTTAGAAAATAACTTTGTTCAATCTGTTGATGAATTGGATGCTTCATCACTAGAACAAGGCTATTACTTTAACTGGGGAGAAAAAGTAGGTTGGGAAAACCAATCAACGGAAGAAGACAAAAATGATTGGCGTGAACCAAATACGCAAATTGGACCCAATGAGGATAGTATAAGTGGGACTAGTATTTCTAGCAACAAGCGTGAAATGGTACTCTCCACGTTAAGTGACCCTTCTTTGAATCGTGTAAGTAGACAAAACACAGCATTTTGGTGGAACGATCGACCAAACGATCCAACGAACAGTTCAACCTGGGATGCCAAAGGGTATTTTGTTGAATTTGGAAATTTACCAGTGGGGGAGAGCAGTGAGACAACTGTAACAACTTTTGCAGCGGATAGCTCCAAGTTAACGTTACCAAAACCAGATGCACCGAGTCCGATAACGATTACGAAAGATATGGACCAAGACTATACCGTAACACCGGAAGCTGGTCCTACTTATAAATTTTATAACAATGAAACGGATATGGAGGCAATTAGTACTGGAACTGCATTCATGATTGATGGCAATATGAATACGCATGGAAAACGCTATTATTATGCTGTGATAGAAAATGGAATCGAAAGTGATCGAGCAGCTATTGAGGTATTAATCGATGACCAGGTTGCTGAGGGGGATATCGGCATTAAAACCTCAGACGGAATAACCGATTATACGCCAGGTGTTGTCATTGATCAACATCTGGAAATTGAAATGAATAGTTATGAAACACTAGATTACGCAACTATAGTCATTCATGATTTTGAATCAGGGGACGCACTCGTTTATAGTGATCAAAGTGGTATTTCTGGTAGTTATAATCAGGATAATGGTGTTTTAACACTTAGTGGTGAAGCGACCGTTGAACAATATGAAGACGCGCTTCAATCGATTACATTTGAGACGACAGCATTGGATTCCACACAACGCCAAATATCCTTTACGATTGGGAAGGCATTATACTTTGATCCAACACAGCATTTCTATGAATTTGTGGAAGCAGAAGGCATCACATGGCACGATGCAAAAACAGCTGCTTCTGCAAAAAGTTTTTATGGTAGACAAGGATACTTAGCCACTGTTACAACGGAAGAAGAAAATGCTTTTGTCACTGAAAAATCAAGAGGAGCTGGCTGGTTAGGAGCTAGTGATGCAGATAGTGAAGGTGTTTGGGAATGGGTAACTGGTCCCGAGAATGGCCAGCAATTCTGGCAAGGTGATGGAGATGGAGCGATTACCAATGATTTATATGCAAATTGGTATGTTAAAACATGGTCTGAACCTAATAATGGTGACGGAAATGGTGAACATTATTTACACATCTTTGGTTATGGTCATAAGTATTCTAGTTGGGCGACTAATGCAATTGGTTATTGGAATGACTTTGCTGCTGAAACTACTGTTGATGGATATTTAGTAGAATATGGTGGTTTATCAACAGATAGTGTGGAACAAATTCAAGTAACCGATGATAAAATAGTTAAACTTTCTGATAGTGGAAATTATGTGGAAGTTGAAAATGGTACTGGATCAGGTATTTACCAAACAGGCAGTACGGTTACGATAGAAGCTTATACACCACTTGAAGGACAACGATTTAAGGCATGGGAAGTTGTCGAAGGAAATATTTCTATTAATGCTGTAGATTCAATGGAAGCGACATTTGAAATGCCAAATGAAACTATTAAAATACGAGCTGTTTATGAACAAATTCCGACTTATCATGTGACAGTTACAAATGGTAGTGGTTCTGATATGTATATGGAAAATGAAACTGTTACGATAACTGCAGATGAGCCAACAGAGGGACAGAGATTTCAACATTGGGAAGTTGTGAGTGGCGATATCTCTTTATTAGATGATCATGACACAACGACAACTTTTGAAATGTCTCCAGGTCCCGTAGAAATTAAAGCAGTTTACGAAGCTATCCCCACGTACCGTTTGACTGTAGAAGATGGAAGTGGCACAGGCGATTATCAAGCTGGTAAAGAAATTGAGATAATTGCTAATGAAGATGTAGAGAATGGGAAAAAGTTCAAGAAATGGGACATAACAAGCGGTGACGTAACGCTATCAGACTTAAGTCAGTCAACTACCACATTTGTAATGCCGTCAGAGGCGATAACGATCGAAGGGGTATATACGTATTCGTTAACGGCAACGGGTGGTAGTGGATCTGGTTACTATGAAGTAGGAGAAATAGTAACGATCGAAGCAGGAGAAGCGCCAGAAGGGCAAAAATTTAAAGAATGGGAAGTGACAAGTGAGAATGTTGACTTAGCAGATAGTAGCTTGATTGAAACAACGTTCACGATGCCGTCAGAGGCAGTGAAAGTCACAGCCATCTACGAAGCCATTCCAACATATCATTTGACTGTAGAAGATGGAAGTGGCACAGGCGATTATCAAGCTGGTAAAGAAATTGAGATAATTGCTAATGAAGATGTAGAGAATGGGAAAAAGTTCAAGAAATGGGACATAACAAGCGGTGACGTAAGGCTATCAGACTCAAGTCAGTCAACTATCACATTTGTAATGCCGTCAGAGGCGATAACGATCGAAGCGGTATATACGTATTCGTTAACGGTAAAGGGTGGAAGTGGATCTGGTTACTATGACGTAGGAGAAATAGTAACGATCGAAGCAGGAGAAGCGCCAGAAGGGCAAAAATTTAAAGAATGGGAAGTGACAAGTGAAAATCTTACTTTATTAGATACTAGTTTAAATAAGACCACTTT
>JAWJLM010000070.1 GCA_040191315.1 Bacillaceae bacterium S4-13-56
AAATCTTACTTTATTAGATACTAGTTTAAATAAGACCACTTTTACAATGCCATCAGAACCTGTAGTTATATCGGCAATATATGAACAGATGACGGAAAAAGAAATAAGAGATCAACTTAATGAAGCAGTGAATGCCTTAACAATAGATACTGCCTTTGATTTTAGTGAAGATGATACATGGGAGAGTATAACATTACAGTTCTTAATGTTGAAAATTGGTTTATATGATACCTCCATTGAATGGGAATCTAGCAAACCAAATGTGCTCGCAGTGGAAGGTAATAAAGCAACAACATATAGACAAGAGAAAGATGAATCAGTGATCTTGAATGCGACGGTATCCAAGGCAGGCTACTCTATTGAAAAACCATTTCTATTAATTGTAAAAAGCAATCTAATTGCAAAAAAAGAAAGTGAGGTCATTAAAAGAGAAGCAATTATTGATTTCGATCAAATGAATTCAAAAATCAATTTGATTGAACGAATTAATTTGTATGATAGCAATAACAACGTGATAAATAAAATTGACAAAATTATTGTAGACAAAGAACTAATAACAACAACTTCAAACCGGAATTTTTCAGTGTATTTATCTGATGATTCGAGTGATTTAGCGGATGAACTAGCTGTAGAAATTAACTCCGCTGCATTGAAAAAAATACTAGGTAACTTAGAAGTGAAGACGGATCAAGCCATAATTCAACTAAATAAAAAAGAAATTGATAAGTTAAATGAAAACGGCTTAGATCTATTTTTTAGAATCGTACCTTTACGTGATAAATTATCACGAGAAGAGCTAACAAAACGAATGCATGAAGACAAATCTGTGCAATCCGTTGTCTCGTCTATCAACGAAAAAGGAAATGTGAAGATCTTAGGAACTCCAAAAGAAATTGAAACGAATTATTCAGGGTATAAAACAGATCTTATCTTACCTATTGGAGAATTTCATCAAGAAGATATTAATCTAGATAACATTTATGTCTATATCGAGCATAGCGATGGAACGATTGGTATTCAAAAAGGAACTATCATTTATGAAAATGATACGCCGGCTGGATATAAGTTTTCGGTAGATAAGTTTAGTACGTTCACATTATTTGAAGTCGAAGTTGCTGATGATTCAACTACAGATCCAATTGACAAAGAAGAAAATCTATTACCTAATACTGCATTAAATATGTTTACGTACTTGATTATTGGTGTATTACTATTCGGAATTGGAGTATCTATGTATTACTTTCAAAGACGTAGACGAAAAATTTAATTATTCTAAACATGAGCAAAATATAGAGAAGTTCGAGTGGTAGTAGTCTGATTTACCGAACGAGGCGTATTTTTTAGCCTTTTTTGAACTAATCAACTGCAACGAGGTCATCGCCAATATGAATTTAATGATCTTATGGATAGAGAAGTTAAAAAATATTGAAGCAAACTTTATAAAGTTCCATCATTGATTTATAGCTCCAATTACAGTTTTTATTATGAAAACCAGTTCATTTTGCAACCAATAAGGCACTCACAAATACTGAATAAACGTATTTGTGAGTGTTTTTGTAAGATAGAAATAAAATGTATAGGGTAGAGATTGGGAATGGAAAATAGGAAACTAATGATAATTAAGAAGTGGACAACACTATTACGAACTAATACAATCATTTTTCTGGGACCATATTATATTTAGGGTTTTTAAAATTTGTAATTTACATCTCATAAATTTACATATCTCGATTAGTGTTAGAAAAATCTATTTATAAGGGAATATTATGAGAATAAAATTATTGATAGATTATATAACTCTATTCTAAAATATTTGACTCTTGCATTTTTTAATAAACACCATAAAAAAGTGCAGACGGGTAGTGTGTTACAAAAATCACGGTTTTTACGCAGTCAGTTTCGGAACTATCAGCACATCCATCAAGGATTTTTTCGAAATGCTTGTTCATAGGTGTATGCCACAAGTTGACCAGATGATCTTTTCGTATTCTCCGAACGATATCGTCAATTGTTAATGGAAGTTCTTGCTGCCATTTTTGACGGTGGTAATCTAAAAAGTTTTAGGCTAAGAACTCGATACACCAAAAACGTTCTATCCCTTTGCTGGTATTCGTCAAAGCTGAGTAACTCTGTGAAAACGACTTTTTTGGATGTGATTCATAATGAAATTTAAGTCTACACCTTGTCACTTGATTCGGGCAACACGGGGATTCATTTAGGAAACGGGTCATGCAAATAAGTTGCCGATTTTCACTGGTTGAACGGCGAATCTGAGAAATGTTTATTCTTCTAGCTGTCAAAATAATACCGTGTATAAAGGTCAACAGATGATTCATTTGTGGTTTAGAAATTTGTAACCGCAAGGCAAAAATAAAATTGACGATATGTGAATAGAAGGTTACCATGATAGTAGACATTCTCCTTTTAATGGAATTTGGGCGGTAACCAAAATTTCTCCAAAAAGGGTTGAATGCCCTTTTTTTATTTTCAGATACGACAAAGGTTCTGTTTATTACACAGTTTTAGACAAATTTCGATATGACAAGTTTTTTGCAAGAGTTTAGTCATATTTACACAAAACTTACATAAATCCTTATAAATTAGGGTTTATTAAGTCTATTTCTATATCGACCACCGGTATCATACATAATTTTAAAGTTCTTGTAGGTGTTGATAAAATAACATCTATGAGGGCTTTTTTATATTAAGCCGATATTTAATAAAAGGTAGTAATGAAGAAGGAATTTTCAGTGTTTAGCTTGTAAATATACTTATAGCGTGTATATTTATACCCACTTTAAAAAATGATGCTAATGAATATCGATGAGGTGATGAAAGTGAAAAACACGTCAACAGATTTTAAAGAAGACCCACGTTTTAAAGTTTCAAATAGAGAAGCGATTATCGGTTGTGTGATTGCCGTGGTGAACTTCATTTGGTGGTTTGGCTTTGCCTATGGTTTAGGATCAAAACCAGTTGAGGATTATACATATATATTTGGCTTTCCAGCATGGTTTTTTTATAGCTGCGTTGTTGGCTATATTGTTATTACAATTGTTGTAATTGTAGTGGTAAAGAAGTGGTTCAAGGAAATTCCGCTAGAGAATATGAAGGGGAGTGAGGACCTATGAATTGGCAGGTAATTATTCCTCTTCTATTATTTTTAGTCATTGTTATTCTTATTGGTCTTTTTGCTTCCAACTCTTTAAAAAGTACAAGCTCTTATCTACATGAATATTTTATTGGAAGTAGAAATTTGGGTGGATTTATCCTTGCCATGACTATGGTGGCAACTTACGGAAGTGGGAGTAGCTTCTTAGGGGGCCCAGGGGCAGCCTATTCTATTGGATTGGCGTGGGTTCTTTTAGCAATGTCGCAGCTTGTGACCGGATATTTCACATTATCTGTTCTTGGGAAGAAATTTGCTATTATGTCTAGAAAGATTAAAGCTGTGACCTTAATAGACTTTTTAAAAGAGCGTTACCGTAGTAAATGGGTTGTGATCCTGAGTGCTCTGAGTATTGTTACCTTTTTATTTTCTGCAATGGCTGCCCAATGGGTAGGTGGTGCACGATTGATTGAATCTATTACAGGTTTATCGTACACAACTGCTATTTTTATTTTTACTATTACTTTGTTACTTTACGTCATCTTTGGTGGCTTTCGAGCTGTTGTTATTACGGATGCGTTTCAAGGTGTTATCATGTTCGTTGGTACTCTTGCCATTTTAATTGCCACTATTGTGGCTGGTGGAGGGGTATCCAATATCATGTCAGAGCTTGTTTCTGAAAACCCCAATCTGATTTCACCTTATGGAGCAGATAGGACGCTAACGCCATTATATATTTCTTCTTTTTGGATACTAGTCGGTGTTGGTGTAGTTGGGCTGCCTCAAGTGGCTGTTCGTGCGATGTCCTATCAAGATTCAAAGTCCATGCATAGGGCATTGATAATTGGTACGGTTACAGTTGGAATGATTATGCTAGGGATGCACTTAACGGGTGTTTTTGCTCGTGCGGTACTACCTGGAATCGAGGAAGCGGACAAGGTCATCCCGCTTATTGCGATGGAGGTATTACCTAACTGGATAGCAGGAATCCTTCTTGCAGCTCCGCTTGCTGCAATTATGTCAACTGTGGATTCCCTGCTACTTGTTGTGAGTTCGTCGATAGTTAAAGATGTGTACATTAACTATATAAAACCTGATGCAAATGAAAAAAGAATTCGAATCCTAAGTGGTACGGTTACAACAGCTATAGGCATTCTTGTGCTTTTTATGGCTATTGATCCTCCTAGTTTATTAATCTGGCTGAATTTATTTGCTTTCGGAGGTCTTGAAGCAGCCTTTATTTGGCCAATTATCATGGGGCTATATTGGAAAAAAGGAAATGCTTATGGGGCGTTTACTTCCATTATCGTGGGGGTATCTAGTTATATTCTTCTCTCAACCTTTTACACTAATCCACTCGGAATGCATGCTGTCGTAATACCGGTTATGCTTTCTTTGCTTGGATACGTACTAGCTAGTTTATTTTCGCAAAAGAGGACTGCTGTGCTACAAAAAGAAATAATTGAGAACCTCTGGAGTGTATAGAAGCCAGTCATTATTTCATTTTTGAGTATTGGTTGGGGAGGTCAATGGTTTAACTTTGTATCGAATGGTAAGCCACCAATAATGGAGCAATTAGGGAAGCAAAGATTTGTCAAAGGTTGTACAACGTCTTTGCATTTGTTTATTGGGAATCTTTTTGGCATTACAGTAGTAAAAGGTAATTTTTAAGATGTATAATGAAAATAAGACAATATACCCACTTTTAACAATGGTTATATTTTCATATAAATATTATGAAAGTTCACATAGATAGGTAGTGGAGAATAAAAATGGACCCTATTTTATTTTTCTTTTTTGAGAATGCGTCGATAGTAATTGCGGTAATGTATTTGAGTTCAAAAATTAGAGAAAGATTCAATCATCAAATCTCAAATATTGGGACTGTTTTGCCCTATGCTGTATTTTTTACGGTATTAACGCTCATAGTAATGCTCAATCCTTATGACTTTGAGGGAATGCGTTTAGATTTGCGTGAAGCTCCTTTATTTCTCGCTGGATTTTTAGGGGGATGGAAGGTGGGAGTTTTGTCAGCATTGATTCCGGGGTCTTACAGATTGATAATAGGCGGTCCTACAGTTATTCAAGGATTGTTACAAGCTGTTGTACTTCCTATTTTTCTAGGCTCCCTATTTCATAAAAAAAATAATAATAATCATCCCTACACATTGGTGAATATAAGAAGAATATTGTTCTATTTCAGCTTATATGAGCTTATAAAATCTATATGGATGTTAATGACTACTCCAGCAACTCTGGAGATCATCATCCAAATGTTTATCTTTGCTTTATTGGCTTTACTTGGAATTAGTGCCATATTAAATGATTTTCATCGCGCCACTCGGTCAACAATGGACCTTGAATTCTTCTCAAACCATGACCCGATGACAGGGTTACCTAATATGCGCTTTTTTACGAAAAAGGTCAATCAACTTATTAGTGATCGTGTACCAATCATGATTGCCATGTTTGATGTAGATTATTTTAAACAGTATAATGACATGAATGGTCATCAAGCAGGTGATGACGTCCTTAAACATATAGGGGAAATATTGCAGGAGAATGTGCGAGCCAGTGATGTTATCGGAAGGTATGGTGGGGAAGAATTTATTATCTGTTATAGCAATATTTCGGACAAGAAGGAAGTAGCTACAATGTCTAATAAATTGCGAAAAGATATAGAAGAATATAGGTTTGATAATGAAACTTCTCAACCTACCGGCAATATCACAATATCTATTGGTGTAAGTAGTTTAGCCCACTATAAATCTTTAGATCAGCTAATTGGAGAGGCTGATAATGCCTTATATGAAGCAAAACAAAAAGGGAGAAATCAAATTTGTTATTCATGAGGGTCCAGCACTTGAAACATACTTGATCCTTTTTGTTTTTGAAAAAAGGGTCGGCACTCCTATAGAAGACTGACCCTCTCCTGTATCGAAGAATAGTATTACACAGATTGTAGTAACAATTTAACCTTTAACAACGCACCAATCTGACCAATGGATGCAAGTGTTAGAGGATCTATCCCAGTTGAAACTACCATTTAGGATATGGTCACTCTTTTTTAATAGATTAATTGATCACATATATCGTTAAGCTTAGGAAACGTTGTCGGTTATTGTAGATAAATATAACTTTTAAATTATTCTCGGATTTCAATTCTTCTGTAAACTAAGCCAACTATTGAAAACGTAATGCTAGTTTCTCATAGTGTTTATATAAAGAATGAAATTTTCCTGTATAGTTTTTCAGCCATGGCTTCCTCTTTCCACAAAAATGGAGGATGGCAGTTCGATTAATAACAAAATCCATATCGATCTTATCGACCATCTTATGATAATTATAAAAACGGGCATCGAGGTTGTAAATTAACTCATCAAATTCCTTTATTTTTTTTGAATAAAGGCTATTTATAACATCCTGATCAGGCAAAATTAATTTCTTGCGATTTTCCTCCACAAAGCGG
Source organism: Bacillaceae bacterium S4-13-56 (assembly GCA_040191315.1). Lineage (NCBI taxonomy): Bacteria > Bacillati > Bacillota > Bacilli > Caryophanales > Bacillaceae > Bacillaceae bacterium S4-13-56. Next base: position 6,579 of record JAWJLM010000070.1, read on the forward strand.
AATATTTCCTTTTCACTTATATGTTTCCGCTGTTCTTCTAAATTCAAAAGCATTACACCAGAATTATAATAAGCGTCTACCTCATATCGCTTTAATCTCAGCTTGTTTAACTCTTTGACTGTTCCTCGATCATGATAAGCTGCAGCATATAGATAACCAGAAAGATCTGTGTGGTATAGGTCATGGATCCTGTTCAGAATAAGAAGATCTGGATCAAGGTATAGGATTCGATCAATAGTTTCAGGTAAAAACTTAAAAGCTAGCAAACGGTAATACATTTCCTTCGAATAGTGCTTGACTACTGGTGCATCTTTAAAATATTCATTCGTTACCGTGACAACATGGATTTGCTGACCTTCATCTTCTATGAATTTACGGAGCATTTCTAGCTCTTTCTCATTTAATGAGGAATGCATTAGATAAATTTCAAAGGATTCTTCCTCGTTGTTTAAGAAAAGTGATTTGAACATTACCATGAGTGGTTTTACATAATTGGAATTTAAGGTTACTAGTATATTCACAATGCATTTCTCCATCTCTTTTATTTTCTTTTATTATAGTAGAAAGCAGATTGATTTGCACTAGTTTCCATAGAAGAACTAAGGATTGCACCCTTTTGCCAGTGGGGGATGATGAAAACCCCACTGATTGAAGCTCTTCATAATCAACAATACTTAATAACATTAGAATTCTAAGAAATTTCCTCAAGATCTCCTGTATTTCTATTTACAAGGATTCCACTAATGGTAATTGAATGTGGAATTAATGGATGCTCCTTAATATATTTAATGTTATTTTTAATGATCGAAATCATTGGGGGAGTCTCTATCAACCAATTTGATGCTTCTTTCGGTAGGTTAGTGTTATCAATTTTCGAAAGATGGTGTTTTAAAATTAGAGGTTCTTTATTTATTTCTCCAATAACATAAATTTCCTTGATTTTTATTGTGTTTAAGGAATAGATAATATCTCTAATCATGGAATTGTCAGGGTGTATACTCATCTCATCCAAGCTATTACTGATCACAAGGTCTTCCGTCTTTCTATTCGTAAGCATTTCGATCATTGGGGGGTATTCTTCCTTGACATTTGTAATGATAAGTGTTTTTAAAGAATTCATTTGTAGGCCTCCTATTGTATCCATTTTGCTATTTCGTGATAAACTGGTATTCCAATAATTAAGTTAAACGGGAATGTAACCCCCAAAGCTAGGCCTAAATAAATGGATGGATTTGCTTCTGGCACTGATGTTTTTAAAGCTGCTGGTGCAGCAATATAAGATGCGCTACCGGCCAGCACTCCCATTAAAGTAGTCCCTCCGAGTGACAACCCAACCAATTGACCAACTATCACTCCCAAGCTTCCATATAGAAGTGGTGTAAACAATCCAAACACGAGTAGTTTTAAACCATGCTTTTTTATCTCTGGTAATCGTTCTCCTGTATTCAATCCCATGTTTAATAGAAATAGGACTAAGACACTATTATATAAGTCAATAAATAAAGGCTTTATCACTGGAACTGCCTGTTCACCTAGTATTAATCCAATAAATAAACTTCCTAATAGTAGTAATACACTTTTCCCAAAAATACTTTCACGAATTATTTCTTTATCTATAATTTTTGATGAATTTGGTATAATTCCCATTTTTTGTGATGGGAAAGATAAAATCTCATTTTTGTTTTCCATAATGCTTAATAATAGTAAGGATACTAAGATAGCTGGACTTTCCATCATTACAACTAACGCATTCATAAATCCTTCATAAGGAATTCCTGTTTTATCTAGGAATGAAATTGCTGCACCATAGGTCACAATACTTATTGATCCATAAGTGGCTGCTAAGGCAATGGAATTTTTTAAGTCCATTTTTATAAGCTTCAACAAAAAAATTGTAAGAATAGGAATAATCAACCCTAAGAACAAAGCTCCTAAAATGGGACCATAGACGGTATCAAGGGAGTAATGGGATAACTCAATCCCTCCTTTTATTCCAATAGCTATTAGCAGATAGATGCTTAAACCTTCACTTAGTCCATTTGGAAATTTTAAATTTGATTTAAATAATGCAGCTAAAATACCTAACATAAAAAATAAGACAGCTGGGGACAATAGGTTTTGATAAATAATCTCAGACATAATTACCTCCTAAAAAATTTAATTTTAGAAAAAATCGGATTATCGTTAAAGGGATTTTCGAAAGCGTATTTTGCTTTCATAGAAGCCCTTATACTCTTGAGTGAAAGTCCTAATGGCGAAAGCCTAATTTTTTCATGTACTGTTAACCGACTAAAGTTATACATTCTGATAGCAATAAAAAAACCGACAATTTCAGAATCTATCATCCTGAAAATTGTCGGTTTACCTTCAACTGCTACATAAAGCCTTTGAAGATCTCCCTTATGTTTAAAAGTAAAAAAAATTAATGATACTCTCTTTCAATATCACTATCAAGCCTAAATATCATTACTCTTTCTCCTGTGCGTGTACTTATATCTGTATGGAAACTTTTTGTTTCTTTTAGGGTTAACTTATAAATTATTTCCTTTAAATTCTCAATCCCTGACTCTACTAATTCTGATCTCAACCTCTTAATGGATAAAAGTCCATCTTTTGTTTCGCAAACAGTGTATTCAGCAGGAGTAAGAATACCTTTTAAGGTAACAATGATCATATCTCGCAGTAAGTCTGTTTTCACAGAAACAGAACCACGCCCAAGGAAGTCTTTCTCCCATTGTGTAATTGCTTTACTTATTTCCGCTTCCACAGATCCTTTTGTTTTTTGCATCCTTTTCCCTCTCTAACAAAAAAAGATATATTTCTTTAGATGAAAATCGTCCAAGAAAATATATCGATTTATCTTATCTTTTCTTCAATCCTATTATAGTGTCTTTTTCACAGTGTCATTTCAAAGAATTAACCATATGCTAAAGCTCCTATGGATTGAAGTAAAAATAACATCTCTCGATTTAAATCATTCTTTAATTATACATTTTATCTGCAGCATTAGTTGAAGTCAATATCTAAACCTTGGCCAGTTCTAATCACAGAAAGGGATCTATAATGCCATTTAAAAACTGATTTGAGTTAATCTTCGAATTCAAAAACAATTTTGATTCGTAAAATCAAAAATACATAAAACCCTTCTAAGGGGAAATTCTAAATTTGAACCATACAAATTAGGAGGTCATCAAGGGTGCCAAACCAAAATCTAAATCAAATGCAGGGTGGACAAATGCAACAAAACATGAACCAAGGGACAAGCATGAATCATGGGGCTCATGAGATGCTCGACTCTCATGAATTAATTGGGTGTTTAATCGGTGTCATTGAACAGTATCAACTCTACGATCAAAACATTCAAGATCAGGAATTAAAAGACATCTTACAACGTCAAACTTCGTTCATGACACAAATGTACAACACAATCGTAGAAAGCTTCAACACAGGGCAGGATCCAACTGTACCAACTCAGCAATACAAGATGCAGCAAAGTAACGAGGTCACCTATGGATTGAAGCCTAGTCAACCTAAAAAACCAAAGATAGCAGTCAATGAGCTAACAGATGATTGTTATTCTTCCTTTATGTTAGGACAAACAAAGGCAGCTGCCTCTACCCTTACTATGGCAGCTGTAGAAATGAATAATCCTGTCCTACGCCGTGTAGTTGCAGATAGTGTCCCAAACATGATTGAAATGAGTTATGAGCTATTCTTATATCAGAATAAGAAGGGATATTACCAAGTACCGCAGCTAAATCAACAAGATATGAATATAATGTTACAGTCATATACGAAAGCTCCACAACAAGGAATGCATTAAAAGGAAAGGGATAAGAGAGTTTTTTCTCTTATCCCTTTTTACAAGATAAGTATAAAAAATTTCTTTGTCGGGTTGTTGAAATAAGTCGATTATATTGTCTTTGCTTTATTAAAATAATATACTAAACTAAGTGTAGAATAAATCTGATCCATTACCTTTTTAAGTAATTTTCTTTACACTTTCATCAATTTGAACTAAATAGAATTGATCTTTTAAGGTATCAAAAGGGATGAACCATTTGAGAAATAGAGAAAAATTTTATGAAGAACTTCCGGATGAATTGTTAAGCAGTTTTTATTATTACATACAAAAAAATATTGAAAACGGTGTTCGTATTCCCGTGATGGTAGACGAGCTGGTGTCTTTAGTTGAAGTTGCAACCAAAAAGAATATTTCATTATCCGATCTACGAAAAATGGGGCAACTTTTTGTGGAAAATGAAATCAATCTAGTGAATCAGGAGTACCCCAGGCTTGTAAAAACAGAAAAAAAGTAAAATGCATGAAATCAAGGACATATTATAGGCCTTAAAGAAATTTCTAAGAAGGAACTAGTAACCTTACTTAAAAATGGTATTGGAGAAAAGTGCTACCAATGGAGGTAGCACTTTTTGCTAATTTGAAAAGTAAGTCATCCTAGGGCAAGAATTCCTCGTATTAGGTCGGTTGTGAGCATTACCCTCTTTTTCGAGTGCCGATCAACAAAACCCCCAGACCATTGACTTAATGAAAAGGTCAGCAAGTGGACGTAGTATCCATAAAGTAGCTATTAACGTTTTTTTAGTATTAAATAGTTGATCTGATTTTAAATGGAATGGTAAAATTGAAACTTAGCTTTTTACCATGCTTAAATGGGCAGCGCCATCTCAATTCTTAAGTAAAAAGAGAGAGTAGGTGGAGATAAACTTCCATGAAAATAAAACATTAAATTTTTCA
>JAWJLM010000071.1 GCA_040191315.1 Bacillaceae bacterium S4-13-56
CCACGCGAATAGCCAAGCTCTATTAACGTGCTTTTCAATTCAAGAAGACAAAACACGCGAATAGCCAGGCTCTATTAACGTGCTTTTCAGTTGAGGAAGTCAAACCACGCGAATAGCCAGGCTCTATTAGCGTGCTTTTCAATTCAAGAAGTCAAAACACGCGAATAGAACCAGAACCGCAGCCTATTTTTTACTCAAGGGAAATTCATAAGGGACCTCAGTGCCATGTGTGAAACATTTTGATAGAGTGATTCGTCCTTGTATTAGTAGGGTAAGACTTGTATCAAAAAAAGGAGGGGTATTCGGTGAGAAAGATAGGCATGTTGTTCCTAGGGAGTGTTTTGTTATTGGCAGCTTGTGGGACCTCGGGTAATACAAATTCTGATGGGACATCAGCAAACGGTACTAATGGTGACTTCAATAATGCGGCTGACATAAAGGATATAGTAGCTGAATATGAAGTGCAGCAAACAAGTGACGAGGTAACAGAAGGGGATTTTATTTTTCATCTAGTGTCGGAAAAAGATGAATACAAAGAAGGCGAAGAAGTGGAAATGTACGGTGAGATTGAATATATAGGAGAAAAAGATAAGATTGACATTTTCCACTCTTCATCCGCTATTCTTTTTCATTTAAAAGAAGAAGTAAGAGACTACGACATTGGTTACGCGGTGGAGGATATTGGATTAACGACCACTTTGAAAAAAGGAGAACCTTACCGGGAAGATTTTCAAAAAAGTGGAGGATATAGTGAAAATCAAGATCCGAAAGATTACGTAGACTTTATGAAGAAATTATTTGATATGGAAGGATTGCCAGTAGGGTATTACACAGTAAAAGGGCAGACAGATTTTTATGTAAAAGGAGAAAGTGAGGATGAGCTCGGGGAAAAAATCCAGCTCCAAAGCGAAATAGATTTCAAGGTAATTGAATAAGTATGGAGAGGGAATGAAATCTTTTAAAAAGAACTCACTCCCCCTCTAGGTCATAGATATCTGAATCAATGGGAATTAAATAATTGTTTGAATAATCTCCAGTAATTTGGCCAGTAATAACATTTGTTTTGGTGGCAGAAGAAACATATTTCAAAACAAATTTATCAAAATTTACTGATGCATTATCCTCCATTGTGTTTATAACAATATCTTTAAAATAAATAGAATGACTTTTTCTCATAGTACTCTCACCTTCCTCACTATTAGAGAGTTACTATATTATAATTTTTATTTATGCATAGGAGTGTACGAACATAACTCAAAGCTTCACTTTTCTAAAATACCACTCCTACCTAGTGTATCAATTTTTAACTACATCCTGCTGATCTAGTGGGATGTGGCTTTTTTGTTTTTGAATTCGATTGGACAAAAATCACCGCTGAAATAACCAGGATGATTCCTAAGTATTGCCATGCATCGAGTCGTTCGTTGAAGATGAGAAAGCTTGATATGGCAGCAACTACTGGCTCTATAGTGGCGATGAGGGATGCTTGGCTGGATTCTACCATGTTAAGCCCAGCTGTATAAAGCATATAGGCAAGCATCGTTGAAAAAAGGCCAAGCCCAAGGATGGAGAGCCATACTTCAAGAGAGGCAAATCGCCCTACATCTATCCATAACCCGCTGAACGGAACAACGGCAATTGCTGCAAAAATAAAGGTGTAGACGGATATTGTTAGAGAGTTATACTTCACAAGGGCATATTTTCCGAAAATACTATACAGAGCATAAAAGAAACCAGATCCAACTCCGACCAATACTCCAAATAAAGAGATGGATTCGCTCGTTGATGGCAAGACCCCAATGACGAAGGCACAACCACTAAAGGTCATTATCAAGGCAAGGACCTTACGCTTTGTAAAAAGTTCCTTAAATAAAATGCGTGCCATGATCGCTACAAAGATAGGAGCGGTATATAAAAGTATAGCTGCAATGGACATAGATGTCTCTTCTATGGCGGTGAACATACACCAATTAAAAAAAACAATACTAATGATTCCTGTTCCGATAAAATATTTGCTGTCACGAACTTTGATTTTTAATGATTCTCGATTTTTGAAGATAGTATAGGTTACCAAAAATATACTCGCCGTAATTGCACGAATGGCAACAATCTCGAAGGCTGTGAATCCAGCATTATTCAGATTCGTAACAAATACCCCAATCATTCCCCATAGTGCTGCACCCATAGCTATTAGTAATTTCCCCATATATAGGACACCCCCCTTTGTCACCTTTCCCTGAAAAAAATTCAATCTAAAATAATTACGCTTATTATACGAGTATCCATAGGTGAGAGCAAAAGATAGGGATGGCAGATTTGAATTAACGGCAGAAGCACATAAAAGCAGTATGTAATATGAATCACTCCCCTTGTTGGCTTTTGTATGCGCTTGTCTTATAATGAAAGCAAATGATGAGGGGGGATACATATGGCTAAGGAAAGTTCATTTGATATTGTATCGCAGGTTGATTTTTCCGAAGTAACCAATGCGATTACGGCGGCAACAAAGGAAATTAAAACCCGTTACGATTTTAAAGGAAGCAAAAGTACGATCAATTTAGATAATGAAGAAATTGTTCTTGTGTCCGATGATGAGTATAAGCTTGAGCAATTAAAAGATGTATTAATTAGCAAGTTAATTAAAAGAGAGGTTTCTACCAAGAATCTTGATTACGGAAAAATAGAAAATGCTTCTGGTGGAACTGTTCGTCAACGTGCGAAACTCATTCAGGGGATTGATAAGGAGCAGGCTAAGAAAATTAATAAGATTATTAAAGATAGCGGGTTAAAAGTAAAAACTCAAATTCAAGATGATCAGATTCGTGTCACTGGTAAAAATCGTGATGATCTTCAAGAGGTCATTGCAGCAATCCATGGAGCTGATCTTTCCATAGATGTGCAGTTTATAAATTATAGATAAGAAATGTGCGATCGGGAGAAACCTTTTTCACCAACTAAGGGGGATTTTGCATGGTTATTCAAGCAAATATGTCAACGAAAGCGATTGTAGGTATTTGGGAAAATACCATAGAGATATTTAAACAATATCAAATCCCATTAGGGAACGAACCATTAGAATCATTTATGGAACAGGATGCTCTTGAAGAGCTTCTCGCGGAGCTCAATGATGCGGTTGGAAGTTCATCAGATACTTGTGTGAACGGTGGTTGAATTATATCACATAAAAAAGAGTAGGATACTCTTTCTAAAAATCTAGTCATTTGGCTAGATTTTTTTCTGTTTGAAAGTGATTTAACCAGAAATAATAATATAATGTATGATTCCTCACGCTACACGCACAATAATTAAAAAAAGTAATTGGAGTGGTTTTAATGGATCAAGAGCATCTAGAGCAACTCGGTGATCAATTAAGAAGGGTTGGACATCGTCGAAGAGAGCTCGTTGAACAAACGTATCAAGAGGTTCAAGAAGGAGATGGACGATCGTCTAAGGAGTTGTATCGAGAATTGAGCCAAATTTCAGATCAAGCGATACAAATTATAGAGCGGCAAAAAGAAATGTTTGATGAAGAAGTGAGCAGAATTCAATAAAAAATAAGTGTTCCAGATAAGATTATATGCCCAAGGGCAGCTGGATCTTTATTATCCCGCATGAACGAGCAGTAATACCCCACCTCAAGTCTTAAGAGAAACGAAAAGAGTAGGAGGGATATTACTGCTCGTTCATGTCCAATTGTTTAATCCCCTTGGGTGCATACAATCAGTGGGGGAGGCCTCTGATTGAAGTTTCACTTTATATTACTTCAAATACTTGGAGCACCACAAACCAACGATTCAACAGTGGTACTTCGTATTTGACTTCACTCTTATCTCACACCTAAAGGAGTGGATTTTCCTGCTTGTGAAATCTGTAAAGTTGCTATTATAGTCCAATGATGGTTAAGTTCATCTGAAAAAGTATTGTAAGGGTATATTCCTGGTGTTTTATGGAGAATATCAGTGGTAGGAGGGTTTGTCTATGTATAAGGAACATGAACGTAAATTGTTTTGGTTGACCCTTGTTGTAGCGGTTATTATGGGACTAGCGTTATTTGGAAGAATTTTTCAAGGTTAAGAATACAAGGAGTTAATTTTAGATCAAAAGTAAAAGGAGTATACGCCATGGGGAATGAGGAATCGGTGTTTTTCAGTCGTGCTTTGACGGAATTGACATTATCTTTTCATATTATTTTTGCGACCATTGGGGTAGGGATCCCGCTCATGATTTTTATTGCCCAATGGGTGGGAATTAAAAAGCAAGATGAACATTACATATTGCTTGCACGACGATGGACGCGTGGTTTTGTGATTACAGTTGCTGTAGGGGTTGTTACTGGGACGGCAATTGGACTACAGCTCTCCTTGTTATGGCCAAATTTCATGGAACTAGCGGGAAATGTAATTGCGCTGCCGCTTTTTATGGAAACATTTGCATTTTTCTTTGAGGCCATTTTTCTTGGGATTTATCTGTACACATGGGATCGTTTTGAAAATCAGAAAAAACATCTGTTATTGCTCATTCCAGTAGCTATAGGGGCTTCATTTTCAGCCGTTTTTATTACCATTGTTAACGCATTTATGAATGCTCCACAAGGCTTTGAATTAGCAAGTGAAGGACTGATCAATGTTCAACCACTAGTTGCCATGTTTAATCCGGCTATGCCAACAAAGGTGGCACATGTATTAGCCACGTCTTACATGACTTCAGCATTTGTTCTTGCATCCATTGGAGCAGTTAGGATTCTGAAAGGCTCAAATCATATATACCATAAGAAAGCTCTCTTTTTAACAATGAAGCTTGCTTTAGTATTTTCCGTAGCGTCAGCTGTGATTGGGGATTTTTCCGGGAAATATCTCGCGGAATATCAGCCGGAAAAATTGGCAGCGTATGAGTGGCACTTTGAAACGGAGGAAGGGGCAGATCTGATACTTTTTGGGGTCCTCGAAAATGGGGAAGAGGTTAAGTATGAATTAAGAATTCCTTACGGATTGAGTATCCTTGCTCATGGAACACCGAATGCAGAGGTTATTGGACTAGAAGAATTTCCTGAAGATGAGATTCCTCCACTATATATCCATACATTGTTTGACATCATGGTTTCGATTGGAATGGGGCTTACTTTAATCTCTGCATTATATGTATTAGGGGTGTGGATTAACAGAAAATTTGTATATTCTCGTTGGTTCTTAAGAGCTCTATCGATCACTGGAATCTTATCAATGATTGCAATTGAAGCTGGGTGGTGGTTAGCGGAAGTCGGACGACAACCGTGGATATTACGTGGAATTATGAAAACCGAGGAAGCAGCGACTACTAGCGGGCAGGTGGATCTGATGCTTCTCATATTTGCTGTCCTCTATTTGGTTCTTGGAACGGGAAGTGTAATTGTTCTGACTAGAATGTTCCGTAGAAATCCTGTTGAGCAAGAACTCGCCGATCGGGAACGGGAAGGAAGGTGAGAAAGTATGTATGAAAATATTGGGATTTTCGTTCTCTGGTTATTTTTATTTGGCTATGTAATTGTGGCATCCATTGATTTTGGAGCAGGTTTCTTTAATGCCTACAGCATACTTCGAAAAAAACAACATATCTTGACTGCTATTATTCAACGATATTTGTCACCTGTTTGGGAGGTGACAAATGTATTTCTCGTCTTCTTTTTTGTAGGAATTGTAGGCTTTTTTCCAAAAACAGCATACTATTATGGGACCTCGTTACTAGTCCCTGCAAGTATAGCAATAGTTTTATTGGCAATTCGCGGGTCCTATTATGCCTTCACTACTTATGGGGGACTTCAGCACAAAGTGTGGACTTATCTTTATGGTATGTCAGGCCTTTTTATTCCAGCCTCCCTGTCCATTGTATTAACAATTTCGGAGGGGAATTTTATTATAGAAAGTCCCAACGTTGGAATATCACTGGATTATTGGGCCCTTTTCACAAGTCCTCTCACTTGGAGTATCGTCGTCCTAAGTTTAACCTCAGTTTTATATATATCCTCCGTTTTTCTAACGTGGTATGCGAATAAAGCAGGGGATATGCAGGCTACAGATCTTTTGCGAAAATATGCCATAGTATGGGCTGGGCCTGCGATCCTTACAGCAACTGGAATAATTGTGGAGCTTCGTACTCATAACCCTATTCACTATGGACGGATCATAGATGTATGGTGGATGTTTGGGATATCCTTTTTGTTTTTTGTAGGAACCGTCTATCTATTATGGAAAAAAACAGCATATGGTTTAGCGTTCTGGCTTCTTATCGGACAATTCTTCACTGCATTCTTTGCTTACGGAATTTCTCATTATCCCTATTTGTTATATCCTTACTTAACGATAAATGACAGTTTTACAAGCGAAGGAATGGCAATAGCGCTAATCATTGCATTTGTATTAGGTCTTTGTCTACTAGTGCCATCACTATTCTTATTGTTACGATTATTTTTGTTTAATAAGGAATATGTTCGTGGAAATAGCAACGATCATACATAGAAATGAGGTGAATGTTGATAATGGATGATTTTCTCCATTTTTATTCTCCATTTATAGTTTTATTTTTATCTCTAGTAGTCGCATTTTGGATGGCGGGGAAGGATGATTTTCTATAGTTCTAATGATTTTAAAAGGACTAGGCTGCAACCATTGTCAATGTGGAAAATGAGATGGTTCAAGAGATCAATCTACTAGAAGGAAGTCGAAACATAAAAACTCCTAGTATTAAATTAATGTTCATGTGAGATAAAAAATACCCACTTTCTTTTATCAGAAGGGAAGAGTGAGGATTTTTGTTGTGACAAATTGTCCCTTATGTTAGTTGTTTTTCCTTCTCTGGCTCGATATGGATTAAGATTTGCGCTTTTTCAAATAATTCTTGGATATCTTTTTCAATATCCTCACACAAGTCATGGGCGGTTTCTACATCCATATCGGAAGGAACAACCAAATGAAAATCAATGTACTCCTCGGGACCTGAACGACGCGTTCTTAAGTCATGAAATTCTATGAAACTATTTTGATAGGAATTGATGATATGAATAATAGATTTTTCTTCTTCTTCATGTAAACTAACGTCAAGGAGTGGAGGGAAGGATTCTTTCATAAGTTTGTAGCCTTCGGTCATGATATAAATGGCTGTTGCAATCCCAATGATCGGATCTAAGTAATTCCATCCTGTAAAATAGACAAGTGCCAGACTAATGGCAATTCCAAGCGAAGTATAGACATCGGTGAGTAAGTGAAGGGCATTGGACTTCATAGCAACAGAATTAATGTTGATAGCTACCCGATTTACAATTCTAGATACAACAAAATTCAAACCAGCTCCAAAAAGCATTACGGCAATACCTAGCATGGGCAGTTGGATCGGCTTGGGTTCAATAAGTTTATGAATACACTCATAAATAATCCAAATTCCGGCTACAAAAATAAGTAAGGTTTCAATGGTTCCGGAAATGTTTTCTACTTTGCCATGCCCATAGGGATGTTCTTTATCGGGAGGATTTTTTGAAATTTTGACAGAGATGAAGGCTATAGCCGAAGCAACGAGATCAAGAGAAGAGTGGATGGCTTCTGAAATAACAGCCACAGATCCTGTGATAATTCCAACGATTAATTTTAGAATAACAACAAGTGAATTGCTAAGAACCGATAAAAAGGCTACATTTGATGACTGCAAGGGTATGGCACCTCCGTTTTTAACCTTGTACATTTTATCAATCACTTATCGAGTGGGTCAATGGCAATGTTTTTAGGGAATAGAAGGTTTTTATTGATATAGAAAAATTGTTGTGCTAGTCTAAAAACATTAGATATACTATGGTAGCTGAAAACTGGATTTTCAGTTGTGAAAAGGGATACTTAAGTAATCTAAATATGATAAAAGGCGGAATTGGAGGAGCATTATGCCGACACCTAGCATGGAAGATTATATTGAACACATCTACATACTCATTGAAACAAAAGGCTACGCCAGAGTTTCTGACATAGCAGAGGCACTCCAGGTTCAACCATCCTCAGTAACCAAAATGGTCCAAAAATTGGACAAAGATGAATATTTAAATTATGAAAAATATCGTGGATTAATCCTTACTCCTAAGGGAAAGAAGGTCGGGAAAAGGCTTGTTTATCGTCATGATTTATTAGAGCAGTTTTTAGCTTTAATCGGCGTTGACGCTGAAAAAATCTATAATGATGTCGAGGGTATCGAACATCACTTAAGTTGGAATTCAATTGATCGTATAGGTGATCTAGTGCAATTTTTTGAAAAAAATCCTGACTTAGTGGAAAAGCTCCACGAATTTACACAAACCGAAAATGATGAATAGAGGGCTCCTGATAAGGGAGCTTTTTTCAAAAGATAAGAAAGATAAAATGTGTCTAGCTCCAGCGAAAAAGTTTCCTCGAGTAATCTTCGAAGTTTTTGCCCCGAGTAATCGCGCGAAGGAAAGCTACATAGAGCTACTTCGTAGAAACAAGTGCTTTTCTTGTTTTGAGGAACAGCCTATCGACTAGAGTTGGTTCCCTCCTCTCCTCTCCTTCGATAAGTCAACATCGATGAAGGAGGTTCGGTTAAAAAAGTGACATCATGTTGGGACTGCGATTATTCGTCCCCCCGAAATGATTCGCAACACCGAACGGACTCGCATCCTGCGTGCCCTCGTGAACCGTGTTTCCTTTGGGCCCACACGATGTAGGCCACCACACGATGGGACGGTTTTAGCCGACGATCCTTGTTCTCGGGTGAGGTCCACCGTCTTCCTTCGATGGCCACAAGAAATGCTTCTCGAGAATTTACTTCGCAGAAACAAGTGTTTTTCTTGTTTTGAAGGGCGCTTGCGCTTTTCTTAATTATGCGCTCAGACTTGCTTAGAACCCAAGTAAGGTGCACCTGTTTTATTAAGCAAGTTCGTTTAATTGCATTAACATAGGGAATATGTTGTAATCAAATTGTTTATTAGAGGAAACTCAGCTAAATTTTTTTGAATAATTAGTAGTTATAGCAACTATTTACGAGAATGTTGGTAGTAGACAAGTTTTGGGAGAATATAGATAAAAGAAGGGATGGTTTTTAATGTTCAATAGAAAGGTAAAGGATCATTGGTACGTAGAATATCAAGAAGCACAGTTTCCTTCTGTACAAAAGGGTTGGGTGCTTCCTGTAGAAAGATGGGCTGATTTTGATCCGTTTGTTTTAATGGCTGAGGATTGGTTCAAGAGGGGAACGTTTTCGGATCATCCTCATCGCGGATTCCAAACGGTCACTTATGTGATTGATGGAAGATTAGAGCATGTGGATAATGGCGGAGGACGTGATATTTTAGAACCTGGAGATATTCAGTATATGAATGCTGGAAAGGGAGCACGCCATGCTGAAGAAGGTGTAGAGGACGACATTGCGCACACGTTACAACTATGGCTAAACCTACCGAAGGATCAAAAGAATTCAGAATCCTATTATCAAAACGTCTATAATGAGGAAGCTCTCGTCGTTTCCTTTACAGGAGGAACTATTAAGGTTTTTTCCGGGGATGTTGCCGGTGTAAAAGGACCATTAAACTCTTTGGTACCAATCACCTTATCAGAAATAACTTTAGAGAATGAAGCGGAGTATAACCTTCAATTACCAGAAACTCATAATGCATTTTTCTATGTTCTATCTGGTGATGTGACAGTTGGAGAAAATGAGATTCGTTTGAAAAAGCATGGCGTTGGAACCTTATCGTATGAAGAAAAAGGAGATTCCAATCAGCTTAGTGATTTAAAAATCAAGGCGAATAAAAGAAGAACAAAGCTTTTAGTCTATTCTGGAGAGCCAATTAAGGAACAAATCGTGCCGTATGGACCTTTTGTCATGAACTCTATGGAAGAAATTAAACAGGCATTTAGAGATTATCATGCAGGTAAGTTTGGTCCACCGGCCATTTAATGGGGGGGAGTAACATGGACATTCTTGAGTGTATTAAAACTCGTAGAAGTGTAGGATTGGTGAAGGATGATCCCGTTCCGAAGGATCTTATCGAGAAAATTCTAGAGGCAGGAACATGGGCGCCAAGTCATTTTCGAACTGAACCGTGGAAGTTTTTTGTAATGGAAGGAGAAGGACGGAAACGACTAGGTAGAACTTTGGTCAAGATCGCAGAGCAGGGAATGGATGATCCAATGAGTGAAAGTAATCAGAAAAAGTTGCAGAAGACGATGGAAAAACCTTTTCGTGCACCTGTTGTGATCGCCGTTGCAGTTGAACCAACAGATTCCCCAAAAGTAATAGAAAAAGAGGAATATGGAGCAGTTTATACTGCCATACAAAATATGATCCTAGCTGCGCATGGGTTAGGTCTCGGAGGATATTGGAGAACAGGTGCCCCAACCTATCATCCGTTAATGAAGGAGCTGTTTGGTTTATCCGAAAGAGGAGAGGTTCTCGGATTTCTCTACTTTGGATATCCTAAGCGAGATGTTCCTGAAGGAAAAAGAAGACCCTTCTCTGAAGTAACTACTTGGATTACAAAGGATGAAGAATAGCTGAAACATTATTTAAATTAGTTAATTTGTCTTTGAACGTAAAAAGTTTAATACTAGGATGATTCCACTAAAAATTAATGTGGAATCATCTTTTATTTAGAAGGTGTAAATTGGGCAAAATGAGACAAGATTTCAAGAAGGAATATTCCTTCATGTTTTGATATATAACAAGAAAAGATGTGTAAATATGGGAATTGCTTTCGTAAAAATATGTGATGGGTATTTGGTAACAACCGTTGATTTAAAGAATTAAAAAAAGAATGCCCGGAAGTAGCCGTTCTTGAAAGTAACTGCTTGTCCTTATGCGGATTATGTGCAATTAGGTCTTATGCCTTGGTAAACGGGAAGCGGATCTCTGCCAAAAAAGTGGACGAGTGTGTAGAAAAAATCAAAGAAAAGATAGAAGAGGAACTTGCTATATACCAATAAAAAAGACCAATTCACCATATGGGAGAATTGGTCTTTGTATTTGTCGAAATTGTTTTTAGCGAATTTGTGCTTCTTATACCCTACGCTTTTAAAATGTCGTGGTCAACATAACGCTCGCCGTTCATTTCACTGAGGATGTTAATAGCAACAGTTGCCCCATGACCTGCAGTAACGATGGTGTGTACACTAACTCCTGCAACAGTTCCAGCTGCCCAAACACCTTCTACGTTAGTGCGACCATCTTGATCTACTTTTAGGACAGATTTAATTCTTGGCTCAGTTCCATCCACAACTTCTAACCCTAATGATTCAGCAAGTGCTGTGTTTACTCCTGTGGCTAAAAGAATATATTTTGCTTCGTAAGACTGATTTTCAGTTGCAACTTTAAATCCTTCACCTTCACGAGTAATGGTAGTTACGGTATCTTCTACATACTCGGCCCCGAATTTGCTCGCTTGCTTCTTTCCAGTTTCAATCAAGTCTGGTCCTGAAATTTCAGGAGCACCATAGTGATTGTCAAGCCAAGCACGTTGAGTCATTCCTTTGCCATTATCAAATACTAATGTTTTTTTACCTGCTTTTGCTGCGAATAGAGCAGCGCTACTCCCAGCGGGACCTGCTCCAACTATAATTAGATCATACATTGTGAAACCCTCCAAATGTTGTTATATTTATTTATAATATATCGTTGGATATATTATTGACGGGAAATATAGAAATAAACCTACAAGAATAGTTGCTATAACAACTTAAACTTGATCCACAAAGGGATAGTAAGAAGACTTTCTCCTCTGTTATTCATCTAGTCTTTGCACGTTTCTAGTCATTTTACCTATAATAGATTCCAGCTGATGAATCTCTTCTAATGTGATTCCTTTAGTGACAACTTTATTAAATTCCTCTGCAATAGGAAGAATTTGATTTCCAAGCTCTTTTCCACATGGTGTAAGAAATAGGTTAAGTGAGCGTCGATCATAAGAGCACTGAACTCTCTTGATAAAGCCCTTTTTTTCTAAGCTAGAAGCCATTCGTGCAATGTTTGTTTTGTCTTTGGCTAGCTTTTCTGCGATTTGATTTTGATTTAATCCATCTTTTTCCCAAAGTAATATCATAATCAAGTTTTGCTCTGGTGCGAGGTTAAATGGTTCAAGCTTCGATTTAATAAAACTAGTTAGCTGTAAATCAGTTTTATGTATCTTGATACTAATATAGTCTTGAAAAGACAATCCCACTCTTATCCCTCGCTCGCTTTATTAAAGGTTGCCATAGCTACTTTAATTATTTGTAGTATAGAAAACGGCTGAAACGATGTCAAATGATTGGTCTTATTTAGGATGATTAGGTTTGTAGTAAACTCAATCCCATTCCAATAAAAACAACACCGGTCAACCGTTGTAACACTGGCTAGATTTTTGAACTTGACTTAAGTTTTTTAGTAGCCATGGAAAAAATCCAGATAGAAATCATACACCAAATAGTACCTGTAAAAGTAAACAGTAGTCCAAGAAGGAGAAATGGAATAGGGCTGGATACTCCAGCATTAGTTTTTGCAAACTGCGGAAGAAATGCCAGGAAAACAGAGCCACTTTTGGATTAGTCACATTTGTAATCATTCCTTGAAAGAAAATAGTACGATGTGAAGTACGTACTAGATTATCCCTATTCTTTTTCGTCTTTTTTTAAAAAAAACATTTAAAGGGCCAAATAAGCTAAATAAATTGCTCCGATGATTATGATGAGAGTAAAGAGGAAAATGGTCTGTGATGATAATGAGAGGACCGAAAGTAGAGATTATTGTATGTACAACTATTCCTGAAGAAATTCCTAATGCTGAGAAAATTCCAACCAATCTCCCTGAGAAACACTTTTACTTAATAATGTACATAGTGTATATCCCCGGAGTGAGGCTTAGTAATATCTCCGCTAATAAACAAACTTTGATGTTGATAATTCCATACATGTGATTCCTCTTTTCAAATTTTTTGAATTTATTTTGTTGTAAAGTTTCTGATGAAAAGAGTTAAGGGTAAAATGCTTATAGAGAGAAAATCCCAGACTGTAGGTCGGAGGTAGACTATGAAAAAAGTTTTTGTATATGGGACACTAAGAAAACATGAGTCAAATGCGCGATTGTTGGAAAACGCAAGATTAATTGCAGAGCAGTGTTGGACTTACGGAAAACTGTATGATGTAGGGGTAGGATATCCGTCCGTCACAAAGGATGATCAGGATAAAGTGCATGGGGAACTTTATGAAGTGGATGAGGGTCAATTAAAAGCATTGAACCAATTAGAGGGCTTCGACGAGTTTAATCCTGAATATAACTTGTATGATCGGGTCGAGCAGGAGGTATTTACTGATCTTGGTACATTCTCGGCCTTTGTCTATATTTTCAACCAAGAACAAGTGAAGGGTTTGAGAAGGATTGAAAGTGATGACTGGAAGGTAGATCGACTTTTATCTCAGGAGATGCCTCTCTATTATTTTGCTTACGGGTCCTGTATGGACGATTCTCGTTTCAAACTCCATGGAGTGGATCAATTTTTTCAAGATTTAACCGGCAAAGGGATTCTAGTTAACTATGAATTGAAGTTTACCAAAAAATCCCATGACGGAAGTCGAGCAGATATAGTGGAGAAGCAAGGTTCAATAGTAGAGGGGAAAGTTTATCGAATTGGGTCTGAGGCATTGGAGTACTTACATGACCGGGAGGGTGCGCGACACCATATTTATCGACCGGCATTTGTTGACGTCTATCTTGATAGAAAAGTGTATAAAAATGTTCTTACTTATCTTGTCATCCAGAAAACACATGAATCAGCACCACCATTGCATTATGCTAAAGAGATTTATCAAGGTGCTCAAGGTTGCCTAAGTCAAGAATACATTCAGGGATTAGAAAAGAAATTTATAGATCAGTTTGGGTTTCGGTTGGAGGATTTAAAAAGCTAAGATGGAGTGATATATCATCTATTTTTTACCATGTGAGGGTAAATTTTTCATTGATAAATAAATCCTATAAACATCCCTAGAAATAGGACAAGTCCTATTGAAAACGTTTCCTGAGATAAGTTATAATTTTAGTGAGTTTATATAACAACTTTCTCGCACTGTTTTTCAGGGTGGGAAAGGGTTATGATTATTGATACTAAAGTTTATGGCATCCAGTTAAAATTATATAGGTAGTTTAATAGTAATTGATGATTCATTGTTAGGTGATCTCAAGGCTATAAAAACATTGAAGAGAAAAATGTTTTTATAGCCTTTTTTATTGAAAGGAATAGATGGATAAGTGAGAATAACCATACAAAGTAATCAATTTTAGAATTTATTAAAAGGGGGTGTTTTTTACATGGTACAAAGAAAGTTTGAAGAAGAAATCTCAAGTGTAATCTCAAAATTTAGAAAAGAAATTACAGGTAGAGGTCCTATCGATACTATTTCAAAAGTCATTGGCCATACAATTTATGTAAAACTAAATGTTGCCTATTCCTCACACGAAAAAAATCTTTATAAAGTTGTTAAAAATTATAATGGTTTGGAGGAAGTTTGTGAATTATATGCTCATGATTTTAGAGGGTTGATAGATGGTATTTTGACAGACTTTGGATTCAGTACACATGTAGATCATGTATTGATTTATCCTGACATTGACCATGATTATATTTATTGCCTCATTGTTCTTAAAAAGAATTTGGAAAAAGAATTAATTAAGAACTTGGGAACATCTTGAAACTATGTAAAAGTACTGTATGTATTATCTTTTCCAAGAAGATAGGCGGTAGCGTTACTCAAACATGTAGAGGAGGGAAAAGATGTGTTAGAAAAATTAAGTGACGAATTATTGATTTCAACTTATCATCAGGCCATAAAATTGAATTTAGATCCACTATTTATAAAGTATTTGGAAGCCGAGTTAATCAAACGAGGAATCCACCCTTCTTCAAAATTCCTTCATTGTAAAGATAGGTTTGATAAAGATTTTATAGAGGAATGATAGAAGAAAAGAGAAGTTTTTTTGTACTATCAGTTATTTATGAATCTATGAAGCTAATGGAGGTTTATGTTTTTGTAATAAAACCAACCTCTTGGAAACATAAGGTAGGACAAGCCTATTTCTATATTCCAAGAGGCTGGAGCTGAAAATGATGAAGAGCTTCATTTATTTCGTGTAGGTTATAGTTTTGCCTTTCCAAGAAAAATTGGATGACTAAATCTCCTTTATCACTATAGTTCATGGAAAATCCGGCTGAATGGAGGAATTCTTCTGTATCTTCCAGATCTAACTCTAAAGCAAGGGCCAAAGATAACACAGTACTTTTCTTCGGTTGATAGTTAGGATTTGAACGGATTTTGGAAAAATGTCTACGATCGATTCCTGCCTTATTGTAAATCTCTGAATCTTTCCTTTCTTTTTCGTCAATAAAACGGAATAATAGTTGCTGGAAAGTTGGCTTTTGTTTTTCTTTTATAAATTCATCAAGCTCTGGAATGGCCATTTCCTTCGTGCTGTATTCTAAATCCTCAACAAACCTCATTTCATTCATTACATGAATTTCAATCTCAAGGTGATCATTTATGTATTGTTCAAGTTCCCTCTTTAACTTTTCTTTAAGCATCAGTATACCTCCTCTTATTTTGTCACTTGCTAGGCGACCATTTCCTTCTTTTTGCTTGCTATTATTATAACAAGAAAACCTTAGGAGGATGATGGTGATGAATAACAAGAAGACGGAAATTATTTTTTTGCTAGACAGAAGTGGATCTATGGCTGGCTTGGAAAGTGATACGATTGGCGGATTCAATAGTTTTATTGAAAGACAGTGTTCATTGGATGGAGAAACACTTTTAACAACTGTCTTGTTTGATGATCGTTATGAGGTCCTTTGGGATGGTGTAAATGCCAAAGATGTACGGCTTACTAAACGAGAATATTATGTCCGTGGTGGAACGGCCTTGCTAGATGCCGTTGGGAAAACAATTGTGGATGTAGATCGACGTCTTGAAAGGACTAAAAAGGATTACTTACCTGACAATGTCATTTTCGTTATCACAACAGATGGGATGGAAAATGCTAGTCGAGAATTTAGTGCTGAACAGGTGAAAAGGATGATTCAAGAACGTCAAGACAAATGGGAAGTTGTGTTTCTTGGTGCCAATATTGATGCAGTCGAAGAAGCTGAACATATTGGAATTCGTAGAGACCGAGCCTACCAATTCGAAGCTTCCAGCAAAGGGGTAGAAGTGATGTACGACATGGTGAACGAGGTTGTGATGGAGAATAGGAAAAGGAAATAAATTCATTGTTAATTTAATGCTTGCAGTATAGCCTCCCAAGGCTTTACTGTAGGCTTTTTTGTTATTGTGGGAATATCTATTTACTTAAAATGAAAGGGGAAATGTGAAACAGGTAAATAGGCGCTGCCTATTGGCTATTGGCGCAAAATTAAAGGTCGCAAGTAAAAACGAGTGAATAGAAAGGCTCTATTAACGCGAAAAGGAATGCCGTAAGTAAAAACGAGTGAATAGAAAGGCTCTATTAACGCGAAAAGGAATGCCGTAAGTAAAAACGAGTGAATAGAAGGGCTCTATTAACGTGAAAGGGAATGGCGCAAGTATAAATAGGTAAATAGAAAGGCTCTGTTAACGTGAAATGGAATGCCGCAAGTAAAAACGAGTGAATAGAAAGGCTCTATTAACGCAGAAAGGAATGCTGCAAGTAAAAACAGGTAAATAGAAGGGCTCTATTAACGTGAAATGGAATGGCGCAAGTAAAAATAGGTAAATAGAAAGGCTCTATTAACGTGAAATGGAATGCCGCAAGTGAAAACGAGTGAATAGAAAGGCTCTATTAACGCGAAAATGAATGCCGTAAGTGAAAACAGGTAAATAGAAAGGCTCTATTAACGCGAAAATGAATGCCGAGAGTAAAAACGAGTGAATAGAAGGGCTCTATTAACGCAGAAAGGAATGTCGCAAGTAAAAACGAGTGAATAGAAAGGCTCTATTAACGCGAAAATGAATGCCGAGATTGAAAACGAGTGAATAGAAAGGCTCTATTAACGCGAAAATGAATGCCGAGATTGAAAACGAGTGAATAGAAGAGCTCTATTAACGTGAAATGGAATGCCGAGAGTAAAAACGAGTGAATAGAAAGGTTCTATTAACGCAGAAAGGAATGGCGGAAGTATAAATAGGTAAATAGAAAGGTTCTATTTACGCGAAAATGAATGGCGAGAGTAAAAACGAGTGAATAGAAGCATTCTATTAACGCGAAAATGAATGTCGAGAGTGAAAACGAGTGAATAGAAGGGCTCTATTAACGCAAAATGAAATGTCGCAAGTAAAAACGAGTGAATAGAAGGGCTCTATTAACGCAGAATGGAATGCCGAGAGTGAAAACGAGTGAATAGAAGGGCTCTATTAACGCAAAATGAAATGTCGCAAGTAAAAACAGGTAAATAGAAGGGCTCTATTAACGCAGAATGGAATGCCGCAAGTAAAAACGAGTGAATAGAAAGGCTCTATTAACGCAGAAAGGAATGCCGCAAGTAAAAACGAGTGAATAGAAAGGCTCTATTAACGCAGAAAGGAATGTCGCAAGTAAAAACGAGTGAATAGAAGCATTCTATTAACGTGAAAATGGATGCCGAGAGTAAAAACGCCGCTGTTGGGACAGGAACCAACGGTGTTCCTGTCCCCTAAGGACCAACCTCATGCTATAATTGGTGATAGAGAAAAAAACAGGAGTGATTTTTTGGAATTCAATGATGTTGTACACGGGCACAGATCTATTAGAAAATATGAAGATAGGGAAGTCAGTCAGGAGCTGCTGGAACAAATATTAGATGCTGGAATTCGTGCTTCTTCTAGTGGGAATATGCAGGCTTATTCGATCATCGTGACAAGAGATAAGGAACTAAGGGAAAAATTATATGCTCCACATATGGAACAGTCTATGGTAGTGGATGCACCTGTATTGTTAACTTTTTGCGCTGATTTTAATCGAATGAGAAAATGGCTTACACTCAATGAGGCACCTTTGCAATTTGATAATTATATGAGTTTTATGATTGGTGCTATCGATGCGACGCTAGTAGCACAAAACTGTGCGTTAGCTGCTGAAAATGAGGGGTTAGGCATTTGTTATATGGGTTCAACCCTTGCCAACTGTGACCAAATCGGTGAACTATTAAATTTACCACCGAATGTGGTGCCGGTTGTGGGTTATTCCTTAGGATATCCTGCAGAAGACCCTGCTCCAAGGGATCGATTGCCTAAGAGTGGACTGGTTCATTATGAGCAGTACCATGAGTTTTCCGATGGAGAAATTCTTGATATCTATAAAGAAAAAGACGTTATGGGATGGAAACGCTATATGGACAACCCTAAACTTAAAGAAATGACAGAGCGTTTAGGACTGAAAAATCTTGCTCAAATCTATACCATTGCTAAGTATACGAAAGAATCTCATCACGAATTTTCGCAAACAGTGTTGAATTATTTGGAGAAGCAAAATTTTATGAATAACGAATGACTCGGTAGGGACAGAAACACCGGTGTTCCTGTCCCTACAACACCACCCACCACTCAAATGAAAAAGACGCCCTAAAAGGACGTCTTTTTATGCGTATTGCGGCGAGAGACAGCACTCCACATAGCGCTTTGCCTAAAAGGCGCGTCAATCTCGTCTTATGCAATTCAGCTCATCGCTAGAACAGTATACCACCATCAAAAAGAAAAGAGAAGTGGAAAAATTTATAAATAACCACAAAATTGAGTCATGATATGATTTTATCGGAGGAATGGACAAATGAGTTAGTGGACTTATTAGAATAGGTTCAATTGAGGTCCTTTTTTTCATACAACTAACTTTAGTGTTGACTTGTAAGCGTTTTCATCATGTACACTTTATATAGGAAGTCATAAACATATTTCCTCTACTTTGACAAAAAATAAATAAAACAAGATGAAGAATTCAAAGAAAGAAGGTAAGTCATGACAAAACCAAGCCTTATTTTTTTTGATATTGATGGAACGTTGTTGAATCGCAAAAAAGAATTACCCGACTCAGCTAAGAATGCCATTTTGGAACTAAAGGCAAAGGGACATACAGTAGCGATTGCGACAGGACGGGCTCCATTTATGTTTGAGGAACTGCGTGAGGAACTAGATATACATACTTATGTAAGCTATAACGGTCAGTATGTGGTGTTGGAAGGAGAGGTTATTTACACAAACCCTCTAAATATTGAATCTATAAAAAAATTAACCGATGTTGCGGTAAAGAATGAACATCCTGTGGTCTATATGGACCAAGATGACATGAAGGCCAATGTACCCGAGCATGCCTATATTACAGAGAGTATTTCGACCTTGAAGATTAAAAGTTTTCCGACGCATGATCCTACCTACTATGTCGGACGGGATCTGTTTCAAACGCTTCTCTTTTGCCCAGTAGGGGAGGAAAAGCAATATGAACGGGAGTTTGAGCACTTTGATTTTGTCAGATGGCACCCTGTTTCAGTAGATGTGCTTCCAAAGGGCGGTTCTAAGGCTAAGGGCATTGAGAAAATCGTGGAACGTTTAGGTTTTCCCTCCGAGCGTCAATATGCATTTGGTGATGGGATGAATGATATTGAAATGCTGTCTACAGTGGAAAATAGTGTTGCTATGGGAAATGCAAAAAACGAGGTAAAGAAAGTTGCAAAGTATATAACCAAGTCTGTAGATGATGATGGGATTTCTCATGGTTTACAGATGGTTGGACTTCCATAAAGTAATATAATTTCGGAAAGAAATAAAAAGCTGAGAAAATTTTCCTGAAGAGGCAGACCAAGGGATTGTAGGTCAATTTGAGAAGAAACTTGCAGAATTAGCGGAATAGAAACTAATTTTTTAATAAGTTGAAGCACCTTTTTTCCAATGAAAACAATGGAGAAAAGGTGTTTTTTTTTGTATACTGAAACACTAATACGGGGAGAATTGCTAAAAAAATCAGAATGAGGGTATAAAGTAATAATACGATCATTTTAGTAGGAAGCGCGATACTCTTTCCTGTCATCGTTTATTTCATGCCAAAAAGGGTAAATAGGGTTTATTTATATGCATCAACAGGAATGGCTACCTATTTCCAACTACTTGTTGATGTCTTTTTACATATTGAACTGAATTGTTACGGGTATTTTGCACAATTTCCGAAGTCTGAATGGGAAACGATGTGGCTTGTGCCTTATATCTATCAATTACTCCATTGTTCTTAAATTTTTATCCTTATGGGAGAAACAAGCTCAGGATATACACATATATTATTGGTTGGTCAATTTTTGCAGTTGTCTATGAATGGGCTCTTGTTCAAACAGGAGTGTTCTATCATAACGAATGGAGATTGTACCATTCAGCGATCACGTATCCCTTTCTCTTTATACTTCTTAGGGCACAGTTAGGCTTAATTAAAATACTGAATCAAAAAGATCATTCAGATTCCATGATTTAAAGTGATATCAGATAACCAGGTTTATACAGAGCGGTGGAATGAAACCATTGAAAAAATGGTATCAACCATGTTTAAGGAAAAAGAAAATTTTGAACTCCACACTTCTAAATTTACAGATTTTCCAAACGAGAAAGCCCACTGCTTTAGCTGTGGGAGTTGTCAGGGAAGCAGGTACCGTCAAACCAGATGGGTATTTCTTTGGAAAATTCCATACCAATAAAGACTTAAATTAATGGACTATTGAGGTTTTTGCTAGAGAAGAAAAATATGATCAAGGCTCTTGGACGGGTGCAGATGGATTAATGTTTAGCTTTCCTGCTGAAACACGTGAGGAAGCTATAGAGATAACCGATCAGCTTGTTGAAGAGTATGAAAGAGATGGTGATAAAGTTTCCTCGAGTAATCTTCGAAGTTTTTGCCCCGAGTAAGGAAAGCTACATAGAGCTACTTCGCAGAAACAAGTGCTTTTCTTGTTTCGAAGAGCGCTTGCGCTTTTCTTGAAAGATAAGAAATCATTATGGCTCGCTTCGCGGAGCCACCATCTACCATGAAAATGGATTCCTAATCAAACAAGGAGGATAAATCTTGTTCATCTTTGGGAATACCTTTAATAACAATATGACCAGGTCGAAATATACATTGGTGGATCCTGAAAAAGGATACCCTGCATAAGAAACGGGTTGTGACGGTATAGAAGTACCATCTATTGTGATCAGATCACGTAAACAAAAGTTTTACAGGGTCTGTTTTC
>JAWJLM010000072.1 GCA_040191315.1 Bacillaceae bacterium S4-13-56
TCACTTTTACCTCCTGCTCCTGCCCTAAACTCAATTAATAAATTCAAAAAGACCCAAGGGCACAATCTCCCTTGGGTCTATATCAATCACAAACGATTATCCAATCCTGCGTATAACATCAGCATCTTCATGTTCGAGTAACTTCCTCTTTATTTCTAATCCACCATTATACCCCACCAATGTTCCGTTGCTTCCGATAATACGGTGACATGGGATGATAATGGCTAGCGGGTTACGGTTAACTGCTCCTCCTACAGCACGAACGGCTTTTGGAGAGTTAATCGCTTCCGCAATTTCCTTATAAGATTTGGTTTCTCCATAAGGGACCTCGAGCAGTGCTTTCCAAACCTTTTGTTGAAAAGGCGAACCATACAAGTCCAGGTCGATATCAAACCAGCGAATAGATCCTTCAAAGTAATCTACAAAGGCTGCTTTTTCCTTTTCAAGAAGACCTGGGTTCCTCTCAAAATCAGCTCTTAAAAAATACCTTTTTGCCCAATTGGTCAGTGTAGGACGAATATCCTCCATTCGACCATAGGAAACTGCGCATAAACCATCCTTTGTACGAACTAAAGTTAATGGTCCCACAGGTGAATCCATTTCATCATAGTTTAGAATTGATTGCTGAACCATAATATTCCCCCTAACCAAGTAAGGCCATCTTAAACAAATTTCGCCAAACCCTTATCAATTTCCTTTAAGACTTCCTCATCTTTTTCTCTCTCTAATGAAAATAAAAGGGCATTTCTGGCTTCCACTGTTCCTATTTTTCCAAGAGCCCATGCAGCCGTTCCTCTCATGACTGGGCGCACATCTTCCTTTAATACTTTCCCTATCTCTTCAACGGAAGAAGTATCCTTAAAATGTGCTAAAGCAATGAGCGCATTTCTTTGGATGGGCTTTTTTCCACGCCATGAACCCGCAATTGTACCAAACTTCTCTTTGAATTCACGATTGGACATAGTTAATAGAGGGCGTAATTTTGGTTTAACTATTTCTGGGTTGGGCTCTAACTCCTCATGCAAATGATAATCAATGCCTTTATTACGTGGACACACCATTTGACAGGTGTCACACCCATAGAGTCGATTACCGATTTTTTCTCGGAATTCATCAGGCAAAAACCCTTTCGTTTGCGTTAAAAAAGCAATGCAACGATTGGCATTTAGTTGCCCTCCTTCTATCAGAGCTCCAGTTGGGCAGGCATCCAGACAAATGGTGCAATCCCCGCAACTATCTTCTACAGGTAAATCCGGTGCAAATGGGATGTTAGTCACCATTTCCCCTAGATAAACATAAGATCCAAACTTCTCAGTAATAATGGAGCAATTTTTTCCACTAAAACCAATGCCTGCACGTTCGGCTACGGCACGATCAGATAATTCCCCAGTGTCTACCATACTTTTATATTGAACATCTGGAACCTTCTCCTGTAAAAATCCAGCCAATTTCTCTAGACGATCACGTAGCACATGATGGTAATCCTCTCCCCAAGAAGCGCGACAAAATATCCCTCTCCGTTCATTCCTTATGCTTCTCGGGGCGTCCTTCATTTTGGATGGGTAGGCAATCGCAATGGAAATAATAGACTGTGCCCCATCAACAAGAAGATTTGGGTTCGTTCGCTTATCCAAATCCGGCTCTTCAAATCCTGATTGATAGCCCAGCTCCTGCTGTCGCTTCAATCTTTCCTTCAGTTCAGAGAAGACATCCGCCGACGCAAAGCCGATTTGATCTATACCGATCTGTTTACTATATGCAATAAGCTCATCCTTTAAGTGGGCGAATGTCATGCAAATTCTCCTTTCATTCTAATTTTTTATAGCAGCTGTTCGCATACGATTAAAAGTAGCAGCAATTTCCTGTCGTCGGGGTCTTGCCAGGTTTCCTGGATGTTGATCCTTAAATCCAGTAAAAGAGGCGAGCCCTTTTTCATCCATCTGTTGCTCAATCATGTCTAGTAATGCTGGCAACGTGTAGGATTTTTGCAGAAGATTTTTATTCTCTATATATTTAAGTACATCTGCTAGCATTTGCGTTTGAGAAGAATCTACTAATTGTTCAACATAACTAAGAGAAATTTCAGTTCTTCCCATCAAAATTTTATCTAGACCTTTAGCTTGAATTTTTGATTTATTTCCGCGCTGACTTTGTATAGTTTTCGGCGCAAAGACTCTATTACTTTGAATCCTGATCATTGGAGCTGATCCATCTGAACGTTGACTAGGAAATTCGCTTGCAATTTCCTTAGCCTTTTCCGTTACCTGATGAGGCACATATTGATCAAGCATAATAACTTCATCGGCTACTTCAAAATAATCACCTGACCCACCCATAACTAGGATAGAGGATATCCCATGAACGTCTCTTAACGATTTTATTTGATCGATAAAAGGTGTAATCGGTTCTTTTTCCTTTGAAACTAGTCTTTGCATTCTTTCATCACGAATCATAAAGTTTGTGGCTGTTATATCTTCATCAATCAAAAGTGTATTTGCTCCCGCCTCCAATGCCTCCATAACATTGGCGGCTTGGGAGGTACTTCCACTGGCATTCTCCGTTGAAAATCGTTGAGTATCTTGAGCATGAGGTAGGTTATTAATGAAAGGTGAAATATCTACACCCGTCACTTGTCGTCCATCCTCAGATCGAATTTTTGTTGCGGAAGGATCTGTTAAAACATATTCACGACCATCCCCTACTATATGAGGATAAACCCCTCGCTCTATTGCTTGCAAATGGGTACTTTTTCCATGATAACCCCCACCTACAATAAGGGTAATTCCCTTTTTGAGGGCCATTCCAGTTAAAGGCTCCTCACGATGAGGAAGATTTATCGAAACTCCTAAATTACCTGGGCTTTTAAAAGGCACCGCTTTCTTTAATGGTTTATTACTAACACCACTCTCACGAGGAAGGACGGAGCCATCAGCCACAAAGGAGATCCAATCGTTTTCCTTCATGGTATTTAAAATGTGATCGTGTTGATCAGCCAGCTCAGTCACATGAATAAAATCTTGATCTTTCATAGAAAAAACAGACTCTTCCATTATAGTTGGAAGAAGTTGAAATAGCAGGCGATTTGCTTCTTTTCCATTAATCCTGCGACCATTGGCAGGTAATCCAATGGAAAGACAAATGGTTGTTTTATTATTACTCGCTGATACAGCGGTTCGCTCTAGTATTTCTTGGCCAGGACGATCAATCGAAACAAGACCACTTTTCCCAGTACCTTTTACTGACATGGACTGTTTAAAAATCGCGTTTCCTACATGTCTTGCCATTAAATCCTCTATATAAATCTGTCGCCTTTTGGTCCCTTTCCATTCTGAGCGTATCGTGCGTTTCTCCCGCGGAATAACTATTCTAATTTTAGAGGGCGAAGCAAAAGGATCACCTTGTATATAATCCATACACAGTATATAGCCTGCAAAACGATATTCCCCTTGAAGACTTTTATATGCCTTATACCCTTTTCCATCTACATCCTGTATCAACTTACGTAACCGTTCCATATCCGTCACCTTCCTTTACATCCATTCGGTGCTACTAGTGACTATGGTATACGATTTATGAAAGTTTGTAAAAAAGTTAATTGTTTGGCGCTTTGCTCCCTTATGAAGAATAATTTTTTTCTATTCTCTCAGTGTATTTGTGCTTCATATGCCTTATGAGAAACAAATCTTGTTATTCGCTTCTTTGGTTTTGTTCTTTATAAAAAAAGTAAAAAACGCAATGCCTCGTTCTCTCAGAAACGAAACACTGCGTTGGAAACATAAGTATGGAGCGGGTGATGGGAATCGAACCCACGACATCAGCTTGGAAGGCTGAGGTTTTACCACTACACTACACCCGCATATTATTAGTTATTTACTTTGAAATAGCCCACGCTATTGGTCAGGTCCCTGCATCTTTTAGCTTAGTCAGTGATGATGGATGCTTCGGAGCAACTCGATGTTTATTCATAAGAAGTAATTGCTCGTAACTACACCCGTACGTCAGTAACTTTTATAACTTTAATAACTTTAATTACAGCCTCGGAACAAATTGAATAACAAAAGTAATTATAACAAGTTCTTTTTGGACAGGCAACCATTAATTCAAAAAAAATCATTTTTTGTCGAATCTTTTTTAACAGAAATAAAAAGTACTTGTATATTTTTTTATGATTGTGCCCTCATAGTTAAAACATGATAGATTTACGCTTCACCTCCCAAAAAAACAAAACTACACCCACTGGATGTAGTCATATTATAATACGCAGTTTTGAACACCACATTTTTCACATATTAGCATTTTTTCGAAGTAATCGATTTTCTTTATAATAAAATATTTCTGATCTGCATCTAGGACCCCTTGTTCTTTCCATTTACTAATAATACGGCTAACTGTCTCACGAGAGATTCCAACCAGTTTCCCAATATCCTGAACCATGATTGGTTCGGAAATATAAATTCCCTCAGCAGTTATAACACCGTACATATTACTTAAACGGACAAAAACAGAGGCAACTGCACCCTCAGAACCCAAGATCAAATAATCTCTAAGCTTTGCTTTACTTCCTTCTAAAGATTCGGCTAGCCACTTGGTAACTTGAAGGCTTAATCTGCCATTTTGAGACATAATAGTCTCCATATGTTCTCTTTCAATATAGTAAAGTTTACAGTTTGTTACAGCTTCAGCTGAGTTAGAGTAAAGATTCCCACTAAAAATACCTATCTCACCAAAGGAGTCTAGATCTTGCCTTATAAACACTGTGATTTCCTTGTTTTTCTTCATTTGTTTAAAAACTCGAATTTGACCCTTTTTAATGAAAAACAACTTGTCTGCAAATTCACCCTCGCGAAAAATAAAATCTCCTTTTGTAACAGTCAGTGGTTTGGAATTTCCTAACAGCATGTCTCTATCATATGAATCTAAGCGTTCTAACAAAGGAATCATACATTCTCCTCCAATAAACATAATGCTGCTATTTAATAATAGCATATATTTAATTTCTATCATTCTTTTTAATGACTGGGAATGTATGGATTAAACCATTTTGAAAAATTTTTCCTTTAAAACAGTAAAATTTTTGAATGAAAAATTTTTTGGGGGAGAAAGTAATATCGGGAGGTGAAAAACAATGGCTAAAAATAACCGCAATAGCAACAATCGCAACAACAATGATTACAACAACAATAACAACAATAACAACAATGAATTAAATGTCGACAACGCAAACACTGAATTCGCTAACGAAAATGATGCACAAAACCTTAACAACAATGGACGTAATAACAACCGTAATCGCAACAATCGCAATAACTAATTTAGTAGTAAAAACAACCCCCGTTTTATTCGGTACGGGGGTTATTGCATGTACTTTTACTTTAGACATATTATTTGTGGATTATTCGTCCTTTGCAATCCATTATATTCCTCGAGTCGTATCCTACAAACCCAAAAATACATAATTCCCCTTAGATTATCAAAACTAATCTTACAAAGAAAGGGGGTAAAAAAATGGATGAACAGATGTTACCAACCGAAGACTTGATTATCATTATTATCGCCGTAATTCTTGGAACATTGGCAAGAATTTTCACCATAAAAGAGGATTATAGACAATACCCAAGTTTTCCTAACGGGTACCTTATTCATGTCATTACAGGGTTTGTTGCTGCGGCATTAGGATCAGTAGCCATTCCGGCATTACTGACGAAGAACTTTATAGCCGTTACTTTTTTGACATTGGCACTTCAACAATTCCGAGATGTTAGAAAATCAGAACGTGAGAGCCTTGCCGACTTAGAGGAAACCGAATATACGTATCGGGGCAAAGCCTATATTGACGGAATTGCCAAGACCTTTGAATCAAGAAATTATCTTGCCTTTGTAACATCTTTTGTAACCTCCATTACTATTTATAGTTTACCTTTTGTCCTCTGGATTAATATTATCATTGGAGTAGGAGTCGGACTAATCTGCTTCATTTCCCTTAAGCGTTTTTCTAAAGGGAAAAGCATTGGAGATATTGCCGATGTTGAGGTTGGAAAGATAAAGGTAGAAAACTCTAATCTCTATGTGGATGATATTTGGATTAGTAATCTTCTCGGTACAGAAAATGCGGAGAAAATGTATAGGGAAGAAGGATTGGCAGTTGTTATCACACCACATGAAGATCATTTCCGAATAAATCTAGATAACTATGGCCAGCGCCAAGCAGCTCTTTTTGAAGCCTGTCGAGCATTAGGCGTAAAAAGATATCATTTTACAAGGAAGGAATATGAAACAGGCAGAATAATTATTACTCTTATTCCAATAAAAAAGGATTCTGATGCACTTATTGAGGCAGTGAAAAAATGCCCGTTATTGGAATCCACAAAAAAATCTCATGCGGTAATGAATACAAACATGAAAGGATGATCGAATATGGGTAGAGAATCATCCATGAGGCCAAGCTATGAAATTCTTGCCTACGTAACCTCGAAAAGAGAAAGAGTTATTGCAGGTCCTCTTTCCCTTTATGGCGAGGATGAAAAAGAATGTAAAGAACTTAGTGTGGACATAGCAAAAGCAATGAAGGCTGATGTCGTCAAAATGACAAACGGAGATTATTTGATCATTCGTGTCTGACAACTCCCACAGCTAAAGCAGTGGGGTTCTAGGATACTAACAAGCTTCTTGTACCAATTCTTTAAACCGTTTTTCTAGATCTTCCTGCAGAAAAATCTTCCTTCTATAACGAGGTCAGAAAACAAAATGATAGTTTAATAAGGACACAGTGGTTTTCGTTCTTCTATATTCATTCCTACATTTATTTCATCCTTATTAAATACAAAATGAAACAAATGTGTAAAAAAAATGAAATCTTCAACTACTTAAAGCACCACAAACCGTCGGTTTAACATGTGGTACTCCTTATTGACCTCACTCGCCTTAAGGAGTGGGCTTTCTCGTTTGGAAAATCTGTAAAAAACGAGATAGATTAACCATCTCGCTACTTCACTATTCATCCTATTTTTTGATAGACATCTGAACTACAAATCACATAGAGTGCTGCAGTTTCTGGAATTTTTTCATCTAACCTCCGATTGATATCCAAGCGATTACCGTCAGCTATTAAGGTGGCACCTTCTTGCAATAAGTCTAGAAATGCATCTCGATAGGTCTCCCATTCCACTTTTCTTGAGACCTTATATAAGTTTTCTCCATGTTGCCTGCTGATCAATTGGGTGTAGACTTGACTTACTCCTATGTACATAGCAGACCTAACAGCAAGGCTAGATATTGTTTCTTGTGATAGGATAAACTCATCCACTTTCACATGAGTAAAATTAGTTGTATGTTTCTCGGTCATGACTTCTACAGTTGTATGCACCTTGGGAGCAACACGTTCAACAGTTATGGCAATGGAGAGGGTTTTTGCATCTTGAAGTGAAGAATCTTGAATCAAGTCGTCTGAGAAAACAATCACGGACATAGCATCCTGTATATTGGCGCTTTCATAGGTTGTTTCATCTGTTGGATCTCCTTGAATAAAATGTACTCTTTCCAAAGAAAGATCAAATGGAGATTTCTCCAGTTGGGCAATAACGACAACTTCTTTTTTCTTATCAGATTGTAAAATTTCATGTACCGCGGCCTCTGTTTTCTTTCCCCAACCTACAATAACGATGTGATTTTCCTTTAAATAACTCAACTTTCCTTCCTCCCTTTTCTTTCTAAAAATATTAAACGCGTCCACGATTTTCCCGATAACCACCCCTAATAGTCCAATTCCAATTAAGTACATGAAAACCGCAAATATTTTTCCCGGCATGGTGACTGGAGAATAATCCCCATACCCAACTGTGGAAAAGGTAGTCATGACGTAATAAAATGAATTAGGTAGACTTTCAAAATTCTCGGGCTCTAAAAAATAAATAGTGATTGTACATAAAGCAATGAAAACAACAGTCACAATGCCGATGGTAAGGTTTTTCATTTTTAATAACTGAAAACCGATTTTATTAATGATATACATGTTAACCCCCCTGCCAATCATTCATTCCTTTATTATATAAGACCTAGCTCGTTCATAAAAGAATTATTCTAAAATGGTATTTTGTAATATTCCGTGGATAACCACAGCCCCAACTGCTGAGCCTAAAAAGATTACGATAGATTGGCCCCATTTTTTCAAAGCCCCTCTTCCGATGATAAGGAGGTTATATAAGAGAAATAGGAAAATGATTCCTATAATTGCTGCAATAGGGTAAATCATGATGTTGCCTTTATCCCAACCCCATAATAATGCTGTTAAATAGATATAAAAACCTATTACTCCCCAAAGAACATTTCCAGCGATCCAAAAAAATTTAATCCAGATAGATATCACTCCCTTATCATACCGATACCCATAAATATGGTTGAAACAAACGCAAAAAGAGCTTAACCTTGGGGTTAAACTCTTTTGAATCCCTACGGTTGAACACTGTCTTGTGTAGCGTTTATGTTGGTATAGGCACGATCAAGTAGTCGCTGACTTTCTTCTACACGAAGTTGAGCATCAATTAATGGCTGAGTGGAACTCCCATGTCCATTAATAGCCTTACCTCTCGCCTCTTGTATATGCTCCTGGACATCACTTAATTCATGTAACAGCTGTTGTATCTCTTCTGGATTTGCATTATTAATCGCATCACGGGTCGCATTCTCCAATTTACGAGAAACCTCCGCAAGCTCACGAATCTCGGCATTGTTTTGTATAGGCATAACAGATCCTCCCTATTTGTATTCTCAACATAGCTTTTGCAGAATAGCTAATGCCTATTCCTTTGGATTGGGATATTGGGGAAGTAGTTAATGAATGCCCTAAATGATAATTAATCCAAAGAAGCCAGTTTTAGGTGAAGAACCATTTGAATAAGAACAAGAATTAGAAGAAAAAATGATTAACGCCGTAATTTTTAGCTTGTCCTGAAATTGGGACAAGCCGTATTACTTATTCAAAAAAATAATCAATTTATGCATGAAATAACATATCCAACAAAACATAAGACTGTATTTCTGTATAGACCATACCAAAAAATAGGAGTGTTTTTATGTTTACTCATCAAAAAGAATTACTATTTCCTGTTAATGTTCAAAGTTCAAATCCTAGTTATGCAGCAGCCGTTTTAGAACAATTTGGCGGCGCAAATGGTGAACTAAAAGCTTGTCTTCAATACTTTGTTCAAAGTTTTAGTGTAAAGGATCCAGCTATGAAAGATCTTTTGTTAGATATTGCTACAGAAGAAATCTCCCATTTAGAAATGGTCGGTACATGTATTACACAGTTAATGGGTGGCCCTGATAAAGACCCAAGTATGCTTGGCGGACAAGATGTGGAAATGGCATCTGAAGGTTCTATGATGACCAATGCTCATGATTTCATTAATTCTACTGTACAAAAAGGAATGATTTTGGGTGGACACGGACCAACATTAACCGATTCTTCCGGCTCCCCGTTCTCTGGTAATTTTATTAATTCAGTTGGTGACCTAATAGCTAACTTAGAATCAAACCATGCCGCTGAATTAAGAGCAAGAAAAGTCTATGAAGAGCTGCACCGTCACGTACAGGATCCGGGAGCACGCGAGATGTTTGATTTTCTTATCCAACGTGAAGAAGCTCACTCTCTTCAATTCGAAAAAGCTATTGAAGTGGCTAAGGAATTAAAGTCTGAAAAATCCTATGGAGATAAAAAATACTCAAAGCTTTATCCAGATTTATCCGCAGGTGGACCAGGGGCAGCCCAATTTGGATTCCCTGATGCAGGAATGATTACAGGTCCGTTTAAAGGTAATTCTGATACAGATATGATAAACGGTCAAAATCCCCCGTTACAATAATGTGAACCTTCAATAAGTGGCCGCTTCCCACAGATGGTAAGTACCCTAAGCTATAACCCTAAAGGCCCGTGAACCAATCGAGCATTTACGGGTAATTTATCCCCTACCTATGCTTTTCGTTTTACTTAATTAAGATTTGTGGCGGGGTATTACTACCGGTTCACGCGGGATAAGCACTTGAACTCAAATAAGAAGGAGCATGATTTCATGCCTCCTTCTTATTATATTTCCCACTAAATAAACCCCTTTATAATCCCTCTTAATTCATCTGCTATATACCTTGATCCATTTGCGATCTCGTTATTAGAAAATGAAACCTGAACATGGCTTTCATCCGTTTCCAAGGCTTCCGCAAACAATCCGTCAAGCCCCTTAGCACGACGATCCACTTGGAGGACCAAATTCACTTGATTATCCCTCACAAAGAAAATAGCTTCTAGTTCATCTAAATCTGATCTATATTCTGAAGTTGGGGTGAACTCAAATTCCTGCACATAACCATGTCGTTTTGAATATTCCATTTCGACCTTACCTAAATAAAAACCTAACTCTTTAGTCAATGCTTCAAGTATGGTTTCTACATAAGGGTGAGGTTTAACCTTAAGGTAATCCTGATCTTTTGGGTCGACTGATTGAGAAATATCCAAACCTGTTTGGATCCAAATTTTTGTCCAACCAATAGTCGGTGGTGTATTAATCGGTAACACAAAGGCAAAATTAAATTCTTTGGACTCCCCTCCATTTATTATAAAAGAATCCGTTAAGGTATATTCTTGTAACTTTACTTTTTCGTAGAACTTCTTGTCATCTCTCTCATGCACTGCCTCTGCCATTAAAAACAGATTGATACGGTCTATATGCTGGTCTGTTTTTCCACCTTGAACCTTAACGATTCCTGTCACATTTCCCCCTGGTGTAAACTGATCTTTATCTAAAATAGTATCCACTTTTGCACTTCCGATACCTGCACTTGCTAAAAGCTTTTTGAACATTTCCACCCTCCTCTTTTTCATCTTATTATCTTACGAAATGACCCAACATACGGTTTCATTTATACAAAAAAATTGACCTCTATTGACAGTTTAGGGACAGGTACCTTTCATAAGGAAAACGGCAGTTCCTGTCCCCAAAATCCATCTATTCGATATAATTCCCTACAAAGTTCCAGATGGTAGACCAATATAATTCTGGATCTACCTTTTCTGCTTCTCCGTGACCTGCACCTTTAATGACGAGCTTTTCTTTTTCCACTGGTGCAGCGTTATAAACTTCATCTAACATTTCATAAGGAACAAATGTGTCTGCATCACCATGGATAAATAGCATTGGGAGTCCACTTTTAGCCACCTGTTTTACCGCAGACGCTTCATACAAATCGTAGCCTGCACGAATTTTCGTGACTGTATTTGCTGCGTTGATGACTGGAAATTCAGGTAGTCCAAATAAGTCATCCAATTGATAAATAAATACATCACTTACAGAAGAGTAGCCGCAATCTTCTACAATTACCTTCACATTAGGCGGAAGTTCTTCTCCTGATGTCATCATAACTGTGGCGCCCCCCATAGAAATTCCAAATAATAGGATCTCAGCGTCAGGATCTTTCTTCACAATTTCATCAATCCATTGAAGCATGTCTAGTCGACCATGCCACCCCATTCCAATATAATCTCCTTCACTTTCACCATGCCCACGAAGGTTTGGCGCCAACACGTTGTATCCCTGATCATAAAAATTTCGAACCCAACGTGTCATCGAGGCAGCGCTGCTTGTGTATCCATGTGCTACAATAGCCCACTTCGAATTACTGTCCCTATTCTGGTAGAGATTGGCGTGAAGCTTCAATTTGAGTTTGTCATTGGAGGTGATATACATTGATGTAGGAGGATGTTCCTTTTTAAACTTATCATCCTCCAACTCCGCAGCCTCAGCCACTTCAGTCAAGACCGCTGAACTCTCCGCTAAATGCGGATTCCCCTCTAAAAATTCCTTTTCATCGTTTGCATCCAAGGCATAATTATAAAAGTAATTTCCCACAGCCCCATAAGCACCCACCAAAATAGCAATCACAATAGCTGATATTATTATTAGTTTCTTTTTCATATATTTATCTCCTACTCTATTAAAAATGGGCCAAAGGAAAGCATTCTGTTAATCTAGTAAAACTCTTTCCTCACATTGTTACTATACCAAAATTACTAACAATAAGGTAACGTTTCCTGCATTCCAAACTTAACCGAATAGGTTTCCTCCCATTACTAAAATGCTGCAACACCAAAGAAAAAGCTTCTTTTTGCAAACTAATGCAAAAGAAGCTTTCGTCTGATTCATAGTTCTTGTACCCACTACTGTTTTCTGAAAAAAGGAGCAATTTTTCCGTCAGCTCCACAAAGCAAATCCCTATGCTGTTTCAGCTACCTCATTCTGTTCTCTAACTCTTTCCTCTAAAGCCGGAACGATTCTATTAATTATAATAAAACCGATAGCACCCGTAATAAGCAAAAATATACTCATCGTTTCTTTGTTTAAATAAGCTCCTAACGTAACCGAAAGTGAAGCCAAAATCATGGATCCTTGATAGGTGAAAGCATTAACAGCCATATAACTGCTTCGTTTATCATCTGGAGGGATTGCCGCCAGATAACTCTGTTGTACAGGAACACGCATTAACTCTCCAAGAGTAGCAATAATCATAGCTATAAATAGAATCCAAATATTATCAAAATAACTAATTGCCGTGTATCCAATGGTGAATAGCACAATGGAAATTAGATAAACATGCTTATCCTTATACTTATGGATCAATTTAGTTATTAACGCTGCAAAAATTACTACAAGAATGGTATTTTCTGTTCGTAAAATCCCGGTCATTCGCAATCCATCTATCGTCCATTGGAAAACATTTTGATCTGGCATATCGTCATGGAGACGAACTGCGATATAATTGGTCAACTGAAATTCTAATGACTGTACAAATAACCCCGCAATGACGAACAAGATAAAGATTTTGTCTTTTGCTACAGTTTTATAACTT
This sequence comes from Bacillaceae bacterium S4-13-56, assembly GCA_040191315.1. Classification (NCBI taxonomy): domain Bacteria; kingdom Bacillati; phylum Bacillota; class Bacilli; order Caryophanales; family Bacillaceae; species Bacillaceae bacterium S4-13-56. The sequence goes on from JAWJLM010000072.1 coordinate 12,892, forward strand.
TGAAAAATTCCAGTAAAGACTTGAAGTTTTTTCATGCTCTTCCCTTCATCTTTAGCCTTCTGAGGAACATAACTCTCTTTTATAAAGAAAATAAGGACAAACAAGATAACAATAGACACACTCGTCATTCCAATAAATAAATAGAAAAGGTAGTCTTCAAACAAGAATGCTCCAACTGCTCCCCCAATGGCAATGGACAAGTTGGCAGACCAATACATAATGGAATACATAAGCTTTCGTTCTGCCGGTTTACTTACATCAATCAACATTGCATCCATAGCTGGACCCTCAATCCCCCAACAAATACTTCCCACTAAAAACATTAAAAAAGTTAGTTCAGGGGATACAAACCAAGGTGAATTGGCAATTGTCATCACAATAAGTGACGCTACCCTTATAAAATTAGCAATCAACATCAGTTTTTTTCGCCCCATGATGTCCGATAAATAACCACCATAGAACCCTACCAATGCCCCAACCAAAATATTTAAAATCAATAAAATTCCAGTTAGTTTCTCTCCGAAATGCACGGCAAAATAAATCGCCATAAACGGAAAAATCATACTCCCAATTATTTCACTAAAAAACCCAAAAATAATTCGTAGTTTTATATTTGGATGAAAATCTCTAAATCGCATGTGAATTCCCCCTTTTGACCTAAGCTGCTTCCTTCTCTCTAAACATCTATTTCTCAACCGCTTTGTTTCTCCAAGTTTTATCATATCTATTTCTCTATAGAAATACTTCGTTCAGTAGATTGAAAGAATCTCAGACCTAAGACGGAGGTCGGGGGCTTTCAGTTCCTGTCCCTATACATGGAACAGGAACTATCATTCCAAGATTATCCTCGTAGAAACTCTCTCATTACCTGCTCATATTCTTCTCCATCTTCTAAATAGGCCATGTGTGCGCTGTTTTCGAATACGCGAAAACTACTGCCTGGTGTGAGACGGCTGAAGTATTCTGTGGATTCTGGTGTAGCCTCGTCGTAGCGGCCGCATGTATACAGGGTCGGAATAGATATTTCATTCAACCGGTCTGTACAATCAAAATCCTTCAGATTTCCCTTAACATGAAATTCAGAAGGCCCCCACATTATGTTATAGATTTCCGGGTTTCTATATTTTCTTCCTTCATTTAACCAGTCCGGTCTTTCCTCTAACCGAGAAATAAACTCTTTTGCAAATACTTCAACAGCTGCTTTATATTCATCGGAATCCGTATTCCCGTTTTCTTCACATTCTCTTAAGGTAAGTTGCACATCTAAAGGTAATTTTTCTATGTTTTTTTCTTGATCCCTTGCCCACAGTGGTGCACTCAAACAAGGACTAGAAAAGATAATACTCTTTACTCCTTCTGGATGTTTCAAATAATACGCTACAGCTAGGGTTGTCCCCCAAGAGTGTCCCAAAATATGAAAATTGCTCAATTCTAGAGCTTCTTTTATTTGGTACAACTCTTCTACAAATCGGTCTAGATTCCATAAGGATGTATCTTCAGATCGATCTGATTTACCACACCCTAACTGGTCATAAAAAATAACAGGGCGCTCATCTGCAAGTTTTCTTAATCCCTGTAGTGACCAATGAGAAGAGCCGGGTCCCCCATGTAATACAATCACTGGTATTTCCCTCGAATGTTTGTTATGAACTCGATACCATACCTTACCGCCTGTTACGTCAATATATCCTTCGCGAAATTCTATTGTAGTCAATCTCTTCTCCACCTTTTTTTATGTAATAAGAAAGCCTGACCTCCATATGGTAGTACAAACTCACATATGGCTGTCAGGCTCAGGCTCTAATTTATTATTTCCCAAGCAATTCTTCTAATCTTACTAAAATCCTTAAAAATACTTTTTTCTCTATAGCAGTTGCCCAAAGGCCTTCACAAAAGCGCTCCTGCCTAATGTAATAGGTTAATATAGATTGAAGCAAATCCTTATCTGCTGATTCAATATAGTTCATCGGAATTAAATTTTCCTCACAAACCTTTTCCACATTGTGAAGATAGTTGCCATCAAGCACATCAGCCTTATAGCAATCATCTACAAATTTGCGAAAGCCCTCATCATAAATTGGATAGCCAATGGTTAAGACTCCATCTTCCTTCTTTTCACCAGACTTCCATTTTACAAACTTTATCCTGTTATCATTAAAATAATTAATATGTTCGGTGATCTGTTCTTTTGTGAACATTACTAATCCCACCTTTGTTTAGCAGGTTTAAAATCACACTATCATCAAGCCTGAAGCATTTTCACTTTTGTAGAATAGCAAGCTTCTTATTTAATTCAGCCAATTCATTTTCCAACTGTTCTAGCTGCCTCTCCGCATTCAAGGTATTCCCACCAACAGAATCCAGCTTTTCTAGATCCGCCATGATTCGTGTGTAATCAGATTTAACTTCTGCAATCTTATTTTTGATTTCTAATTTCGTCATAAATTACCGCTCCCTCTTTTAGAATAACTTATACAAATAGTATATCTAACCTGAGATTGCTATTACGAAAGATATGTTTCATTACAAAAATTATGCATATTTTACTCCCAACAGAAAAGGAGCGTAACTAAAACGTCACACCCTCTTCTGTTTTCACAGAGGTTTAAGATGAGCTCATGTTATGGTGGCGACTTACTATAATCTATGAACCTTCTAGCAAAATGGAAAGGCTTAAATCTATTAAATACAAAAAATGTGTTTTCTTCTTGATACATCTGATTATACATATTGAATTTTTTCGAATTCAATATGTATAGAAGGGAGAAATTTCTTATGTTGCTGCGTTGGTATATAGTTTATAAAAAGGGCGATCTTGTAAATGTTGACGGGACTATTTATAAAATTGTAGATGTCACCATCGATTATAATTTATCAGATGGATTATTAATTACAATTTTATTAGAAAAATGTAAAGAAGAATAGCTCTCTAATAAGAAAAGCGCAAGCGCCCCTCGAAACAGGAAAAGCACTTGTTTCTGCGAAGTAGCTCTATGTAGCTTTCCTTGCTCGGGGCATAAACTTCGAAGATTACTCGATGATGCTTTTTCGCTGGAGTTAGACAAATTCTCTAACAACTTATAAATTCTGATACTGAAAAATGTCCTATAAAATGTGGAACTCTCCAGTTCAAATCACCCGGACCATTTTATGTAGACAAGGAGCCTAATTAGGAGGCTCCTCTTTTTGATTTTGAGTTATTTGTCAAAAAACACTTAAGTTTGCACTCTTTATCACACTGCTACTTAAGCATTTTAGAAATAGTATTTGAATTAATTTTCTTCTTATTGTTTACTAGCGTATCGACAATCCTATCTTCTTTTTCTTTTGATACCTTTTTTCCTGCTAATTTAGAAATCTTTCTCACTAATCTCCTAATTGATTTTTCATCTTGTAAATCTGACCCTTTAATAGATTGTGCAACCTGCATTAATTCATCCATTTTTACACCAGTTTTTTTCTCGATTTTCTTTGAAAAGTCGTCCATAACTTTTCCTCCTCTCCTACATCACCCTATGAAAATATCAAAACATCCGTATAAACTAATGCACAGTTTCCCGAGAATAAACTAGAAAAATAGGTGATTGCAGGTTTCTGCTAAAGAAAGGAAACATAAAGTGAAACTTCAATCAGTGGCCGTCCCCCACTAATTGTTAACACCAAAGGGCATGACCTAAAGGCTCTTATACTAATAGGACATTTACGGGCAGCTAGCCATCCAGCAAGCTTCACCAACAAGGATGAAAATGTAATGTTTTATTTTCATGGGAGTATATCCCCCCACCCACTCTTCTCGTTTATCGCCGTCTAAATGGTGAAAGCCTTTTTTCACTTAAAAAAGATATGTGCCCTATCATCTCTATCAAAAATTCATAGGATATTGTAAATCAGATAAGGAGGTGAACTGATTATGGGATACGGAGGAGGAAATGACTTCATTTTACTAGTGATTCTGTTCATATTGTTAATTATCGTTGGTAGCGCCTACTATGGCGGAGGAGCTTACTAATCAATCTCCATTCTAAAGCTGCCCTCCTAAAAATGGGTAGCTTTTTCTTTGAGAATATCTAACAAAATTCATGTTTAATAGCACCCATTCCATAGTATAAAAATAATAGCCGATTAAAGGAGGAGTTCATGAAGAAAACAACAAATATTTTAGTACCCTCGAAAACTGTAGTATGATTCTTGGAGGAGTTGGAAGTACTTCTGCAGGGGAAAATCGTTTACAATAGAATCAGGTGACATCTTGTGGGAAATTGTTCAAAATTAAAGTGGAGTGACCGTTAAAGTGGGATAAAAACACCTTCAATATTTGAAGGTGTTTTTACGATTAATCTAAATCGTATCGTTTTCCCTTTACTAAATAAACAATGTTTTCAGCAATGTTAGTAATGTGATCTCCAATTCGCTCGATATATCTGCAAATGAAAGAGAGTTGCAGAATTTGATTCGTGTTGTTTGGATAAAGTTTGAATAAAGTAATCATTTCCTGTAAAAACTTACCGTAATACTCATCAACCTTATCATCTTGATCAGCTACATATTTTGCAATGGATACATCTTCATAATTAAAAGCACTAACGGACTTATGAAGCATGTCTTTTATAATTTCAATAACCCTTGGTATTTCCGTAATTTCAGCCACCAAAGGCTCTTTCCCAATGATAAGAGTAGATTTCGCAATATTTACTGCTAAGTCACCAATTCTTTCAACATCAGAAGAGATTTTTAAAGATACAATGACTTTGCGTAAATCCTTAGCCACTGGTCCTTCCTTCACAATAATTTGAATCGCCTTATCATTTACATCAATTTCCATCTGATTTAATTGTTTGTCAAAATCGATAACTTGTTGGGCTAATTCAAGATTCTGGGTACGCAATGCTTCAACTGAATCGACAAGCATCTTATTTGAAAACTCAACCATTTTTAATAATGCTTGTTTTTGCTGCTCAAGTTCCATTTCAAAGTTTTTCCTTACTTGCATATCACTCACTCCTTAATATTCTTTTATGGCAGAAGTATTGTATATTGAGACTATTACAAAAATTCAAAAATTATGCCAAATAAAGTGAAACTTCAACTATTGGCCTTTCCCACTGATTGTTAGCACCCAGGGATATGACCTAAAGGCCCTTGAACCAATCGGAAATTTACAAGCAATTTACCCCCACCTTCTTTGCTCTTTTACTTAAGATTTGAGGTGGGAGGGGGTATGACTGCCCGTCCATTCGAGATAAAAACCAATCACGTTTATCCGAATCGTCCAGTGATATAGTCTTCTGTTCTTTTATCAGTAGGGTTTGAAAATAAACGATCCGTTTGATCAAATTCGATGACTTCTCCACTTAGGAAAAAGGCTGTTTTGTCCGAAATTCTTGCTGCTTGTTGCATATTATGAGTGACAATAATGATGCTGAAATCCTTTTTTAACTGTTGAACGAGTTCTTCAACCTTAAGAGTAGAAATTGGATCTAGAGCTGATGTTGGTTCATCCATTAAAATAACATCAGGCTCAATTGCTAAACAACGAGCGATACACAAACGCTGCTGTTGTCCGCCAGACAACCCATAGGCGTTTTCATTTAAGCGGTCTTTTACTTCATCCCAAATCGCTGCACCACGTAAGCTCTTTTCCACGATAGAATCCAACGTCTTTTTATCCTTGATTCCATGAATACGAGGACCGTAAATCACATTATCATAAATGGATTTCGGGAAAGGATTTGGCTTTTGAAATACCATTCCAACATGGGTACGAAGTTCTTCAACTCTGATATCAAATATATTTTTTCCGCGATAAAGGATTTGTCCACTTGTTTTTACAGTAGGGATAAGTTCTACCATCCGATTTAGTGTTTTAATGTAGGTTGATTTACCACATCCCGAAGGACCAATTATTGCCGTAACCTGATTCTGAGGGATTTTTAAATTAATGCTGTGTAAGGCTTGATCAGCACCATACCATAAATTTAGATCCTGTGTATCGTATACAAATTTTTGCGTTTCATTTTCCATTTAGGACTCCCCCAATTCTAAAACCTTTTTTGAAATTTATTCCGGATAATAATTGCGACCGAATTCATTAAGAACAAAATAATTAGTAGGACAACAATCGTTGCTGATGCTAAGTTTGCATACTCCGCTGTTAATACTGAATCTAACGTCCAATAATAAATTTGAATAGGCAGTACTGTAAAGTCATCCATTAGGCTATTAGGAACAGGCATGATTAATGCTGGTATTCCTAGAACGACTAGGGGAGCTGTTTCCCCAATGGCACGAGAGAGTGAAAGAATAAATCCTGTTAAGATCCCAGGTAAGGCTGCTGGCAAAACAACATTTTTGATCGTTTGCCATTTTGTTGCACCCATCCCATAAGAAGCTTCTCTTAAAAAGCCTGGTACTGCACGAAGCGCTTCTTGACTAGCTACTACAACTATTGGAAGAACAAGAAGGGACATGGTTAGTCCACCAGCTAAAATGCTTGAGCCTAAATTGAACAATCTCGAAAATACGGTAAGACCTAATAAGCCGAATATAACAGATGGTACACCGGCAAGATTAGAAATATTCATTTGGATAAAGGATTGTAGTTTTCCTCTTCTGGCGTACTCTTCTAGGTAAATTGCCGTTCCAATTCCTAACGCCATCGTTACGGGACCTACTACAATCATTAAACCGATCGTCCCAGCGATGACTCCTTTAATACCTGCTTTATCTGGATTTAAGGAAAGTTTATCAGAGAGGAATTGAAAGTCTATCCAACCGATGCTTTGAGAAAAAACACGATAGATTAAAATAGCTAAAACAACGAGTGCGAAAATAGTAAGGGAAAAAAATAAATATTTCATCGCTTGATTTAAGAATAGTCGTGAATTCATTTTTTTCCGAACTAAAGTGGTATCTACCTGCTTCATATCAATATTCCTCCCTAAACCTTCGTGAAATATATTGTGCTAATAAGTTCATGAAGAGAGTGAATACAAATAAAGTAAGACCTACTGCATATAGGCTATAATATCCAACTGTTCCAGCTCCCGCGTCACCACTTGTAAATTCAACGATGTAAGCTGTCATGGTTTGCATGGATTCTCGGACATCAAGAGTAAAGTTCTTAGAGCTACCACTTGCAATCGTTACAATCATGGTTTCACCGATTGCTCTAGAAATCGCAAGCACAAACGAAGCAATAATTCCCGAAATAGAGGCAGGAATAATGACTTTCCAAGTTACCTCAAGTTTTGTTGAGCCAAGTCCAAGCGCTCCTTCACGCATAGCATTGGGAACAGCACTCATCGCATCCTCCGATAGGGAGGCAACCATAGGAATAATCATTATTCCCATAACAATACCTGGACTAAGCGCATTTTTAGCACCTATCTCTGGAATTATAGTTAATAATATAGGTGTTACGAAGGAATAGGCAAAGAAACCATAAACGATGGTTGGAATTCCAGCAAGGACTTCTAGCATTGGCTTGATTACTTTTCTTACTTTCTCTGATGCATATTCACTTAAATAAACGGCCGTTGTTAAACCAATTGGAATCGCAACAAACATAGCTATGATAGAGGTAACAATTGTTCCAGTTAGTAAAGGTAATATTCCAAAAGAAGGATTTTTACCTAATGGGTCTAAATCTGTACTCCCAAAAAACTCAAAGATAGACACTTCCTTAAAAAATAGAGCAGCATCAAACACTAATGTAAACAAAATACCTACTGTTGTAAAAACAGATATTAAAGCCGTACCAAAAAAGATTCTAGGCATTATTTTATCCATTTTTCTATTGTTACCATGAGTTATATTTTTCTGGATTCTTTCTTTTGTGCTTATGCTTTTATTGGCGCTTTGTTTCACCTAAAATGCCTCCTTTTCTTGACCTGACAAGGCTCTTTTTTAAACGCATAAGAAGATGAAAGCTTTGCAAGCTTCCATCTTCAATCTTAGACACCCTTGTCTTTATTGAATGGCATCTAGCTTTGTTTTATATTCATCATATATTGATTGTGGTAGAGGAGCGAATCCAGTTTCTCCAGCAAATTCTGGTGCAGCTTCTAATACGTAGTATGCATAGTCAAGAATTGGAGGCTCTTCCGCTGCATGCTGAGCATTTAAATAAGTGTATACTGGTCGTGTGAATTCAGCATAATCTAAGTCTTCACCAATTGTATCTAAGGAAGGCTCAACTGGACCATTGCCAAAGTCCACCTTAATTGCTTGAATCTTATCTTGATTATTTACATAATATCCATATCCAAAAAAGGCAATCG
>JAWJLM010000073.1 GCA_040191315.1 Bacillaceae bacterium S4-13-56
ACAGGTTGTTTTATTTAGTTTTCAAGGTTCAAATGGTATCGCTTCGAATTAGCGACTCAAATAATATACCATGTAAGATTTTTCATGTCAACAACTTTCTGAAGTTGTTTATTTTGTTTATCGCATTCGTTTGAAGCGACATTTATTAATGTAACATAGTAAATTCCCAATTGCAATAGGATTATCACAGGAAATATTCGGTAAATAAGAACTTGCTTGTCCTATATAAAAATGAAGCCTTCTTGCGCACTTAACATTATCATAAAGTGAAACTTCAATCAGTGGCCGTCCCCCAATGATTGTTAGCACCCAAGGGTATGACCTAAAGGCCTTTAAAACAGCCGCCAATTAAAGATTAATTTAATATCATTTAAATAGGCTTCCCCTCGAAACAAGAAAAGCACTTGTTTCTGCGAAGTAGCTTTCCTTCCTGCGATTACTCAGGGCAATAACTTCGAAGATCACTCGATGAAGCTTTTTCGCTGAAGCTAGACAAATTTTATACTTTATCTGAAAAAAAGACTCATCATTATGAGTCTTTTAAGATCTATACTTATAGAAGGAAGATGTGTATGAACACAAGAGACGCTACTCCTGCAACTCCAAGGAAACCAGATATCAACGAAGTAAAGATATTAATAGGAACATGAATTCCAAATGATGCCCCAAATATATTTAAGAAAAACAAGAACAGTGCACCTATAGCTAACTTAACTGCACCATTAGCAATCCATTTGACAGGTTTAAATGATGCACCAGCAAATAAAGTAATAAGCACTAATACGATAATAGTAGATATGATGGCAGTCTGTGACAAAACAAGCCCCCCTTGTCCCTTTTTTTACACTTTATGAAAGGACAAGCCAAAGCATTCCAACTTTTATTAGAAAACCAATTTATTTAAGTCAAAGTATTAACAAAAGTTATTCTCTTACAAATGAATAAAAGATGATTCCGCGGATTGGAATCATCTTTTTGATTTAGAAAATTACGCACCAGGTGAAGTGATTGCGCTAATGACAACTTCACCACGTAACTAAATACGGAGTATGCAAATGAACTAAAATAATGATTGGTACAATTTAAAATTGTTTGTCCCATCTGTTTCTAGCAAAAATAACACTAATTCATATTAATACGTCGTTCTCGCGCTTCTTTTAACAAGTAAAAGTATTTTGATTTGGCAATCGCTTCATCGTATTGACCTTTTTCAGATGGTTCAATACTTTGATCAAGTATTCTTTTAATTGACATCCACTCTTGTTTTTTTGCTTGCATCATGGTCAATAGTTCTTCATTCTCATGTTCTACTTGGACTTTTTTTCTTCCGAACATGGTTTCACCTTCTTATATTTAAAATTCTCGACGACCTTCAAGGGCTTTCGAAAGAGTTACCTCGTCTGCATACTCAAGGTCTCCACCAACTGGTAACCCGTGAGCAATTCGCGTAATACGAATACCCGACGGCTTTACCAAGCGAGAAATATACATGGCCGTTGCTTCTCCTTCAATGTTAGGATTGGTAGCCATGATAAGCTCCTTAATATTTTCATCCTTTAACCTGTGTATTAAAGAAGGGACATTGATATCCTCTGGACCTATTCCATCCATAGGGGATATAGCACCATGTAAAACATGATATTTTCCGTGAAATTCCTTCATTTTTTCCATTGCAATAACGTCTTTGGGATCTTGGACAACACAAATCATTGAGTCATCACGTGTTTCATCAGAGCAGATGGCACATGGGTCCCGATCTGTGATATGCCCACAAACGGTACAATGGGAAAGTTCTCTTTTTGCATTGACGAGAGATTTAGCAAAATCCAACACATCGTCTTCTTTCATATTTAACACAAAAAAAGCCAGGCGAACAGCCGTTTTCGGACCGATTCCTGGCAGCTTTGTAAAGCTGTCAATCAGCTTTGATATAGGTTCTGGATAATACATGTTGTGGCCTCCTAGAACATTCCAGGCATATTCAAGCCTTTCGTAAATTGCCCCATTGTATCATTAGTTTTAGTATCTACTTGAGTTAACACTTCATTCGTAGCAGCAAGGATTAAATCCTGTAACATTTCGACGTCATCTGGATCAACAACTTCTTCTTTAATTTCAATTTCAACAATCTCTTTTTTTCCATTTGCAACAACCTTAACCATTCCTCCACCAGCTGTTGCTTCAAATGTCATAGCATAAAGTTCCTCTTGAGCATCTGTCATTTTCTTTTGCATTTTTTGCATTTGTTTCATCATATTATTCATATTTCCCATTCCACCGCGCATAGCGATTCCTCCTTTTATTCACTTTATCTATCTTTTATTTCTAATAAATCTTCTCCAACCAATTTTCTAGCCTCAACAATAATTGGATCTTCGTGTTGAGGTTCCTCATTGGATGAGGTATCAGACTGTTGATTCTTTAAGAAATCTTCTCTTATTTCTGCCCATTTTTCATCTGGAACAGGTACTATAGACAGTTGTTTACCAACTGCTTTGGCTAACAAGCTTTCTATAGTTGGTTTATTCTCCATAGCAAGTGAGCAATGGATTTCATATCTAAAAGAGATGACCACTGTATCTGAAGAAGCTGCTCTTGGCTTGCTATTTAGTAGGGTTGCATGTGCGGGGGGACTATTTTGCTTTAGATTATCCATGAATGCAGCCCACTGACTTGCCACATGCTTTAATTCCTGTTTGGATGCTTGATGTAAAACTTGACGAATCCTTTCCATAGGTACTTTGAAATGACTTCGTTGTGCTCTTTGGGTTACTCGTTTCGATTCCTGCTCTTGAGTATCAGAGTTAGACATAACCCCTTGTGTTTTAAGATTAGTTAACTCTTGTTCTAATTCATTTAACCTCAGAACTAATTTTTCAATGGCTGGACTATCCACTAATGATTCCTGTTGGTTTTCTTGATTACAAATGTTTAAAACAGAGATTTCAATAAAAACCTTTGAAGAATGTGTCCATTTCATTTCTTGCTGACATCGGTTTAACTCAGTAATGGACTGTTGAATCCAATTTTCATTGACAGTTTGTGCTAATGTTTTAAACTCTTCGTCCGGGATTGCTCGATCTAATATACCTTCTATATTAGGGGCACTTTTAAATAGTAGCAAATCGCGTAAGTAATAAATCATATCAAAAACAAATCTTCCTGGATCTTTCCCAGATTGAATTAATTCATCAACGGTTTGCAGGGCTTGATTTGCATTTTTATGAAAAAGCGAATCAACTAATTGTGTTAATCTCTTCTGTGAAACAGAACCGGTAACGGCAAGAACATCTTCAAGTGTAACCTCTTCCTCACTGTAAGAAATAGCTTGATCTAAAATACTCAAAGCATCCCTCATTCCACCTTCCGCAGCGAGGGCAACAGCATGAAGAGCCTCATCTTGAACATGAATATTTTCATTTTCTATTATGGTCTTCATGCGGCCAACGATTGATTCAGGAGTGATTCTTCTAAAGTCAAAACGTTGACATCGAGAAATGATGGTCAATGGAATTTTATGAGGCTCTGTTGTTGCTAATATAAAAATCACATGCTTAGGCGGTTCTTCTAATGTTTTCAATAGAGCATTAAAAGCACCTATAGAAAGCATGTGGACCTCATCAATGATATATACCTTATATGGAACTGAGCTCGGGGCATATTTCACCTTATCTCGAATGTCACGAATTTGTTCCACACCATTATTAGATGCAGCATCTATTTCAATTACATCAGAGATCGATCCATCTTGAATTCCTCGACAAGAATCACATTCATTACAAGGTTCCTTTACAGGGGCTCTTTCACAGTTTACAGCTTTCGAAAAAATCTTAGCCGCACTTGTTTTTCCCGTTCCTCTTGGTCCTGAAAATAAGTACGCATGGGAAAACTTTTGCTGGTAAAGGGCATTCTTTAATGTTCTTGTGATATGAGTTTGTCCGACTACATCTGAGAAGATTTGTGGGCGCCAGACACGATACAGGGCTTGATAGCTCATTTTCCCATTCTCCTTTTTTCGATTCTATCCCATTATAACTGAATGTCAGACCGAATGTGAACCTCGGCGCATAGAAAAACTCACTAAAAATAAAAGCAGATCCACTCAAAACGAATGAATCTGCTTGTCATTTATTATAATTAAATGCCGTGCACCCTCTGTTGATGTTACAACCCTAAGCGTTACGTAAGCTCGTGGCTCGACCCAGGCAACCCCGCGGCACACGAGAATGACCGCTTACTGCTGCTTCCTTCCGGACCTGACAGGGTTCACGGGTTCCCATTGCGCAGGACCCGAGCGTCAACACCACTTACTTACGGCAGACCTTAAAGCTGTACACCTCGAAAGGGAATTCAGCCCCGCTACAGCGGATTGCGAGTACAGGGCACCGCTACCTCCCCGCTTAGCACGGCAAACCTACTAATAAAGTTAGGCACATCGTAATGTGCAATTCCAAGTATAACGAGTTCTGTCCAAAAAATCAATGGAAGACAGCTGTTAATTTCTGTTATTTGTTTTTTTTACCTTCTTTCTTTCTCTTAGATCTCGAAAAAAATTAGAAAGTAATAAGCTACACTCTTCTTCAAGAATCCCTCCTACTACCTCGGACTGATGATTAAATCTCGGTTCTTGGAGGAGGTTCATTAACGTCCCTGTACAGCCTGCCTTTGGATCACTTGCACCAAATACAACCCTTGGAATTCGCGATTGAACGATAGCTCCGGCACACATTGGACAAGGTTCCAAAGTAACATATAGGGTGCAATCCTCAAGTCTCCAGCTCCCTACTTCTTGATTTCCTTTTTCAATCACAATCATTTCTGCATGGGCTGTTGCTAGTTGATCCTTCTCACGATGATTAAAACCCCTAGCAATGATCTCCCCATTTTTAACAAGAACCGCTCCAATAGGGACTTCCCCCATTTCTCCAGCCTTTTTTGCTTCATTCATAGCTTCTTTCATATAAAAAACATCATCCAAAATAGATCCCTACTTTTTATGAAATTGGGCTTGCCCCCCTAATTATACAGGCATACATCATTACATCTTATCATACGATGAAAAGAGCAAATCATAAAGGAGGTACGTCTGTGCAAATTTACGTTGTACAGCCTGGGGATTCTATTTATCAAATCTCACAAACATTCAATGCCTCTGTTGAAAATATAGTGAGAGCAAATGAATTAGAGAACCCAGAGCAGTTAGTTGTTGGTCAGGCGCTAGTTATTCCAATTACAGGTCGTTTTTATTTTGTTCAACCGGGAGATTCTCTTTACGAAATTGGTCAAAGATTTGGAATATCCTATCAGGAGCTTGCAAGGATTAATAATATATCACCAAATGCTCCTTTAAATGCAGGAATGCGTTTATATATTCCACCTATAGAAAAGGTCAGAAAACAATTTAATGCTTATGCAGAGCCACGGGGTGGTTCCGTTAGTCAATCCTTAGAAACAGCAGCAAGGGATGCAACACCATTACTCACCTATTTAGCCCCTTTTAATTATCGAATTAATCGAGATGGAAGTCTAACTGCCCCACCATTAAATCAGTTTGCGCAGATAGCTGAACAAAATAATACGGCATTGATGCTTGTTGTAACGAACATTGAAGAGGGACAGTTTAGTGCCGAATTAGGCCGAATCATACTTACCGATGAAAATGTTCAAGATAAGTTACTTTCCAATATTATTTCAACCGCAAAATCGGTCGGTTATCGAGATGTGCACTTTGATATGGAATTTTTACCACCTGAGTTAAAGGAAAATTATAATTCTTTTTTGCGCAAAGCAAAAGCTCGCCTGAAAGAAGCAGGTCTTCAAATTTCAACTGCCCTTGCTCCTAAAACAAGTGCAGAACAAGAAGGGGCTTGGTACACAGCACATGACTATGGAGCTCATGGTGAGATTGTAGATTTTGTGGTTTTAATGACGTATGAGTGGGGATATAGTGGGGGACCAGCGATGGCTGTTTCGCCAATCGATCCCGTGAGAGAAGTTGTTGAGTATGCCTTAACAGAAATGCCAGCCGAAAAAATTTTCCTTGGGCAAAATTTATACGGTTATGATTGGACACTACCATACGAACCAGGAGGAGAATATGCAAAGGCTCTAAGTCCACAACAGGCGATAAAACTAGCTTATGATAACAATGTTTCTATTCAATATGATGAAGGCGCGCAAGCTCCATTTTTCAAGTATACGGATAATGCAGGAAAAGAGCATGAGGTATGGTTTGAAGATGCTCGCTCTATTCAAGCAAAATTTGATCTTGTAAAAGAATTAAACTTACGTGGAGTCAGCTATTGGAAGCTTGGTTTGGCCTTCCCGCAGAATTGGTTATTAATTCAGGATCAATTTATCATTGATAAAATCAGATAGAAAATTTACTTCTTGATTTTTCCAAGTATCTACCTTAGAATAAGAAAAAATAAATATTGCATAGCTATGATGAAGAAGAGTAGCTTTTTCTTGTTCTTACAGAGAGCTGATGGTTGGTGAAAATCAGTGGAAGAGATAAAGTGAATGGGCTTCTGAGCTACAGAGCTGAACATGAAAGTAGGTTACTGCGGATTGTCTTACCGATAAAAGAGACCACATATCGAAGCAATAGACTTCCGTATGAAAAGAGCGTTTATTTATATAAACGAATGAAGGTGGCACCACGGGTTTCTCGTCCTTTTTAGGATGAGGAACCCTTTTTATATGCTCAAAAAAGGAGGATTATGATGAAAAAGACTGTATTGACAGGGATCAAGCCAACAGGTCGTATTCATTTAGGAAACTATATTGGCGCGATAAAGCCAGCACTTGATCTAGCAAAGAACCCTGAACATCAGCCTATTTACTTTATTGCTGATTATCACGGTTTAACCAAGATTCACGATCCAAAGGAACTGCGAGAATTATCTTATGGAATTGCAGCTACATGGTTGGCCCTTGGATTAGATCCGAACCAAGCTATTTTTTATAAACAATCAGATATACCTGAAATTTTTGAGCTAACTTGGATTTTATCCTGTTTTTCTCCAAAAGGATTAATGAACCGTGCTCATGCTTATAAAGGAATCGTAGACCAAAATGTGCAGCAAGAGAAAGAAGTGGATGAGGGTGTGAATATAGGGTTATTTACTTATCCAGTTTTAATGGCTGCTGATATTCTTTTGTTTCATACTCAGATTGTCCCTGTGGGGAAGGATCAAGTTCAGCATGTGGAAATTGCTAGAGACCTTGCCGATGCATTTAACAAGAATTATGGGGAAACATTCATTCTTCCTGAATATAAAATTGAGGAAGAAACAGCTGTCTTACCTGGACTAGATGGTAGAAAAATGAGCAAAAGTTACAATAATACCATTCCACTATTTGAGGAGCCAAAACAATTAAGAAAATTAATTAATAAACTTAAAACGGACTCTTCAGCACCTAATGAGCCTAAGGATCCTGATACATCTACAATTTTTTCTTTATATAAAGAATTTGCAAATCATAATCAAATACAAGAAATGAGAAAAAGATATGAAGAAGGAATAGGATGGGGCGAAGCTAAGCAGGAATTATTCGAGGTCATGAATGCTTTTTTACAAAAGCCTAGAGAACGATATAACGAGCTTATGAACAATCCTAAAAAACTAGATTTAATCCTGCAAGAAGGAGCAGAAAAAGCACGCAATTTAGCTAATCCATTTTTACAAGAAATTCGTAATAAAATCGGCATTTCTAGATTCTGAAGGGAAAAAGGAGGATTCCTACCATTAGTAGCCTATCCTCCTTTTTCATAAATAGCTATTTTGCTTTGTACCCAACATTCATTTTCCTCAAAAACCTTTAACATGGCCAGGTGGTCTTCATCTGTACAGCCAACATATTCTTTTGCATGAAAATGCGACTTTAACATGTATAATGCCTGTTCATGAATAGGAGCGGCCCATCCTTTTCCTCGGTATTCCGTAAACAACCCCCAAAAATAGATCCTTCCTTCTTCTTGCGTGCCGGGCTCAATATGCAGAATAACTACTCCAATGGCATCATCACCTTTGAAAATGGCAAAGCAACCTTTAGCGTAATCTTCTCCAAGCTCTAGTTGGAGATTCCTCCATTCTTGTTCAACATTTTGCTTTTGGTACGGGGATTCTTCTATTACGCGATTCCAATATTCTATAAAAGAAGAAACTCCCATTCTTTTTAATCCCTCAAAGGAAAAAGAAAATCTATGAGTCGTAGAGAAAGGCTCCAACTCCCTTTTTACCAAAACCCTTCTTTTAATAAATGAATATTTGTGCTCGATAAGGTCTTCCTTTTTAAAGCTGGAAACCGGTTCAAACAATACGAATCTCTTTTTTGGAAAAGGTTTACTCTCTACCTTATGGATAATTTGTGACCACTCTGTTTGGTTAAGCTCTTCCCTTTCTTCTATCGTTATATAATCTTCCCCTTGTAGCCATGTAACTTTTTTCTCCATTACTTTGTCCCTGCCTATTCATAATAATGAAAAACACTTTTAATAAAGATAATTCATAACGAATGGAGCGAACCTTATGTTTCTGTGGAAAATGCTTATTGCTCTTATTACGTTCTTGGTATCTGTTCTTTTGGTGTCCCTAGTAGGGATGATTTTTGGCGGTAGAATTCTCTATCCGCACATGGATGACTGGGATCATGGTTGTTTCAATCTTTATTCTTCCCCTTAGTTTTATTTGGTGTGTGCCTCTTTCCTATATTTCAGATAAATTCACTACTTCTCCCCAGTCAAAATCTCTATCATTCATCATACAATTCGGAAGTAGTTTAGTACTGATACTGATCTTATTTTTGTCCATAAATCAGGACCCCCAAGACTTTGGTGATGTAATTTTCAATGGGTTGACCATGGGAATTGTTGTTACAACTATTTTGTGCTGGATTTTAGATCAATTCGTGATTGATTAATTCATCGAACGTATAATGATTGATAAGGTTTGGGTATCTGTTCCTGCCCATGCCTTTTTTAACCCTAATTTTTCTATGGTGATTTTACTAACTTCCTTATAGGGTACCTCTATGGTAACATTCCCCTTAAAGGGGGAGGGAGATAGAGCAATCTCATTTTCAGCAATCCAATCAGCCCTTATTTTTTGTTGTGTAAAAGGAAAGGATTGTTTAAAACCATTTGCAAACCAAGGAACATTCTCCTTTACGTTAGAGGTTAAATCTGTCATACAAATGAATAAGGATAAATCATCACAGAATTGTAGAATATCCAAATGTTCCTTTACATATTTACTATCGCAATCTATGGAAAGCATTTGACTAAGCCGAATTCTCCTTATCTTTTCACTTTGAAGGAATCCTTTAATTGCAGGATCATTTGAATCCCGATTGAAAAAAGAAGTGTAGTGTAAGTTGCACAAAATAGCTGCATAAATGGATTCTTCTTCTACTTCATCAATCCCTAATTGATAGTGGCGAATCCTATCCTCCAAGGGATAATTTAAAAACGAATAGGGATTTTGTTCTACTTCATTCCATTTTGGATATCGATCTAATAAAATCCATGCACGGTCATGTTGAAAAATGGCGTACTCTACAAATAAGCGCCATTCCTCCATAGGAAAGAAATCCGCTTCCCAAGCTTTTACAAATTCTCCAGACAATAGAGCATGCTGATGTTGTTCAACCATAATAAAGGATTGTTCTTTTTCTGTTACAATCATCACAATTCCCCCCATTCACATCTTTCTTACTTATTTATATTATGAATGGGCAAGAGAAATCCCTGCAAATAGGACTTCTCTTAAGAAAAAAATCACATATAAAAACCGCAGGCGCCCTTCGAAACAAGAAAATCACTTGTTCTCATGAAGAAGCTCTCAGTAGCTTTCCTTAGTGCGATATTTGGGGCGAATACTAAGATGATGACTCGAATGAAGCTTTTTCGCTAAAGCCTGACAGATTCTACAACTTATAAATAGTTGATACTATAAGAAAAGCGCAAGCGCCCTCGATCATCGACGTAAGGCGGTGAGGCCCACAGGATGTGGGTCACGTAGGCGTTGCCACACGATGTGGCGGTTTTAGCCTACGATCCTCCGAGATAAAGGAAACACGGTTCACGAAGTGAATCGATGTTGACTTATCGATGGAGAGGAGGGAACCGACTCTAGTCGATAGGGCGCTGGAGCTAGACAAATTTTATACTTTCTTATTTTGTTAGAAAACTTGGCATTCGCCAAGCCGTTGTGGCGAATGGCTTAGTTGCACTTATGCAGTTAGGAAAGTTTTATACTTTCCTATCTGTTAAAAAAGTGCTATCATCAAAAAGATAGCACTTTTCCGATTTCCTTAGTCTTCCAACGTAGATACATCTCCAGTTGGTAAATTCAACTCCCATGACTTCAAGAGTCTTCTCATAATTTTACCACTTCGAGTTTTGGGAATTTTATCCTTAATTTCAATTTCTCTTGGAGCAGCATGCGCACTTAATCCATTTCTAACAAATAGACGAATATCTTCTAGTAATTCGTCAGAAGGCTCATACCCATCACGAAGAGTAATAAATGCTTTTATTATTTCACCGCGTTCTGGATCTGGTTTGCCAATAACCCCTGCCTCCCCAACGGCTGGATGCTCAATTAATTTACTTTCTACTTCAAATGGACCTACTCGTTCTCCTGATGTATTAATAACATCATCTAAACGACCTTGGAACCAGAAGTATCCATCTTCATCCATGTACGCGCTATCTCCAGAAACATACCAATCCTTAAGGAAGTAGCTTTCAAATTTTGCTGGGTTCTTCCAAATTGCTCTCATCATGGATGGCCAACCTTTTTTAATGGCTAGATTACCCATCTGATAAGGAGCTAGCTCATTTCCTTCATTATCCACAATGGAAGCCTCAACCCCTGGAATTGGTTTCCCCATAGATCCAGGTCTTATATCCATCACTGGATAATTGCTGATTAGCATAGCTCCTGTCTCTGTCATCCACCATGAATCATGAATTCGTTTGTCAAATGCCTTTATTCCCCATGTAATTACTTCTGGATTTAATGGCTCACCAACACTAAGTACATGACGTAAAGAGGATAAATCAAATTGATCTGCAACTTCCTTACCTGCACTCATAATTTTTCGGAAAGCAGTTGGAGCGGAGTACCAGACAGTAACCTTATTTTTTTCTATAGTTGCATACCAATCTTCAGGAGTAAAACGTCCTCCTCTAATAACATTTGTAACCCCATTTAACCAAGGAGCAAAAATCCCATAACTTGTTCCTGTAACCCAGCCTGGATCAGCAGTACACCAGTAGATATCATCATCTTTTAAATCTAAAGCCCATTTACCAGTTTGATAATGCTGAATCATAGCATTATGAACATGATAAACACCTTTAGGTTTACCAGTGGAACCAGAAGTATAATGCAGAAGCATCCCATCTTCAAGGTCAACCCATTCAATATCAAAATCTTTCGAAGCTTTTTCCATTTCCATTTCAAAATCAATAAAAGTTCCTTCTGGCTTTCCCTCTCCAACTAGAACGACCTGTTTTAAATCAGGAAGCTCTTCTAAAGGAACACGTTCTAATAGATCAGGAGTTGTAATTAACATGGCAGCTTCACTATCTTGCAAACGATCTTTTACAGCTTGTTCCATAAATGCTTCAAACAAAGGTCCAGCAATAGCCCCAACCTTCAAAATTCCTAAAAAGGAAGCATAAAACTCCGGACTTCTTGGCATGAAAAGGAAGACACGGTCTCCTTTATTTATCCCATAGGATTTCAAAACATTTGCAAATTGATTACTCTTTTCTTTTAACTCTAAAAATGTTAATTTTTCTTCACGTCCAGGAGCCGAATAATGAAGAGCTATTTGATTTTGCTTAGATGGATTTTCAGCATGACGATCAATAGCTTCATAAGCAGCGTTTACTTTACCTGTCTTACTCCAAGAAAATACATCTTTCACTTGATCCCACTGAAAATTCTTTCTCTCCTCTTCATAATTTTTAAGATTGTATTCCCCTTGTCTTGCTGGAATTGTTTTGGTTTCCATTCTTTCACCCCATCTAAATTTTTGTTAACGCTTTCACCACAAGCGTCGTTTTTTTTATTTCTATGGTTATTCATAGAATTTTATTAATGTTTTAAATATTTTATTAATTTAATCCCTATTGTATAAGATTCCCTTCCTTTTTTAAAGCAATATACTTCAAAAATTAAAAAAGGGTATGATAACCTTAGGAAAATTATTTGTAGGAGAGATTATATGGATAAAAAGATAGAAGATTATATTCAAGAAGGAATCTATGGAGCCAAAGAAATTAAACCTGATGAACGCAGAGAATATCTTGGTACTATAAGGGAAAGGGTAGTCTTGACCTTATCGAGAGGTCAAGTTATAAAACAAAAAGGGTTGTCAGAGTTGCAAATAGAAATGAAAAATAACCCAAATGCTAAACTACTGTTAAATGGGGAAGTAAGTAATAACTACTTAATGAAGTATATTAAATTAGCCTCTAAACATAAGATTCAACATACTACCATCTTTAATCAAGAGGCCGATTCAAAGTATGGTGCTGTACTAGCAGTAGATTATGCTATAAACAGAGAGAAAATAGAATTAAGTTCAAGTAGTGCCCAAAAAAAGGAAAAAGAAGGATCAAGCTCTTCTTCCTTATCCAATTGGATTTCCTCTCTTTTCCGCTAACATTAGAAAAATTAAAAAAGGATTAAAAAATTTTTATGATTCTTATGATAAAAAGGCTCCTAACCAATTGGTTAGGAGCCTGAATATGTTTCGTTATTATTTTTGAACGTTAGCAGCTTGTGGTCCGCGTTGACCTTGCTCGATTTCAAAAGAAACTGTTTGGCCTTCTTCTAATGTTTTGAAACCGTCGCCTTGAATAGCTGAGAAATGAACGAATACATCGTCTTGTCCTTCTACTTCAATAAAACCGAAACCTTTTTCTGCATTAAACCATTTTACTTTACCTTGTACCATGAAAATTCCTCCTGCGTGGATTTTATCCACATTGTATTCCTATTTTTGCTCTTCATACTCATTCAAGACGAACTAACTAACTCCTAGCTATCTCTTCGTGATTCATAATCGAACAACTATAGCCTAGTAAGTATAGCATGTATCCAAATAAAAGGAAAGAAAAAAATTAACGAGTATCAGAATGATTTTATATTTTTTAAAGGAATGGATATTCTAAGACTTAAAAGGAGGAAAAAATAATGAAGCATATCAAGGCGCTTCTCATTAAATTAGTAATTGTAACAGGGGCCTTATGGTTATCTTTAGGGCTCATTTACGGAGTTGACTTTGGAGAAATCTTCACAATGAGCTTAGTAATTACTGGAATTGCTTATATTGTAGGTGATCTTTTAGTTTTACCTCCATTAGGAAATGGAATAGCAACTTTGTCCGACTTTGGTCTAAGTTTTTTTACGTTATGGTTATTAATTGAATCTTATGGATTAATTGTCCCTGAAATAAGTGCATCACTAATTGGAGCTGGATTTGTAGCTATTGGTGAAATATTCTTCCACCGCTATATGAAAAAGAATATTTTAGAGGATGAGAGATCTGAACGCCGCATTATGAATAGACATGAATTTCAAACAGAATTCGCTGAAGAATTTGATGATGATTTTCTTGATGATAAATAATTAAAAGGAAGGAGGCGTTTCGCCTCCTTTTTATTTTACAGAACTTTGATAAGGACTTCCTAACTCTATAGAGCGTTGTGTTGCTCTCTTAATACAGGAGATAATACCTTCTTGATACTTATATTGTTCTAACGTTTCTAGACCCGCTTGAGTAGTCCCTCCAGGACTAGTTATTTTTTGCCTTAATACTGATGGATGATCCTCAGAAATTTTCAACATTTCAGCAGCTCCAACTAAAGTTTGAATAATTAAATCTTTAGCCACTTCTTGTTTTAATCCCGCCTCCTGAGCCGCTCTTTCCATAGCCTCAACAAAATAATAAATATAAGCCGGACCACTTCCAGATAATCCAGTGATGGTATGCAAGTCGCTTTCTTCAACAACAACTGTAGTGCCAATTGTTTGAAATAAAGACACTGCCTGTTCTACATGGTTTTCATTTGCAAATTTCCCTGGAGAAATGGCTGTTGCGGAAAACCCAATCATTGCCGATGTATTCGGCATGGCTCTTACTACTGCCACATTTTCTCCTAATTCATTGGATAAATAATCAGTTGAAACCCCAGCTAAAACAGAGATAATGAGTTGATCTGCTGTAATATATGGTTTTATATCTTGTATGGCATCAACTACATCTTTTGGCTTCATAGATAGGATAATGACATTCGCATCACGGACTACTTCCTCTTTTTCACTAGAACAATGTACTTGGTAGCTTTTTTCTAATCGTTCTAGTCTTTCTTTATTATCACGATTGGTAATAAATAGTTGAGCGGGGTTCAGGAACTCCTTTGCTAGTATTCCACTAATCATTGCCTCTGCCATTGAACCCGCACCAATAAATGCAACCTTTTGAAACATTCTTCTAGCCTCCTATCTTATTTAAAATACAAAAACCCCATTTTCGTCCTAAACAAAAGGACGGAAATGGGGTTATATCCGCGGTACCACCTTACTTGATATTCAAATTGAATATCCTCTTTCCCGATAACGCTCGGTTGGCGTTCAAGTTTGCTTGACAGCTCCAAGATAGGTTTCAACCACCTTTTGACTGTGGAATCTTTCAGCCGGTGAATTCCACTCTCTTTAGCCCAAGTATGATTTACTGGTCTCTTCATTGCTTATTCATATAAATATGTTGTTTTTAGTATTATGCAGAGAAATTTAAGAAATGTCAAGAATTTTCAAAAATATGATAATATGAGAAGAGAGTGCCCGTTGAAGCACTCTCTTCTCATTTGTTTCATTTTAGAACCAAGCAGCACCTACGATGATTAGAAGGATGAATAGTACGACGATTAAAGCAAAGCCACCGCCGTAGCCACCTCCATAGTAACCTCCACCGTATCCACAGCCTGCTCCATAGCCTGCTCCATAGCCATATCCGAAGCCCATGAATAAAAACCTCCTTTTAAAATTTTGATTCTACTTAAGTTGGAATTTTACCAAGCCCAACCTGAGGCTCCCACAATAATAAGGAGAATAAATAGAACTACAATTAAAGCAAAACCTGCTCCATAACCTGCAGCTCCACTCATCAAGGATCACCTCCAAATCATGTTCAATAATAACCTATGTAAAAGGTAGTCAAAGTGTTTAGGACACTTGCTGAATTTTTTCTTATTTCAGTAAAAAAAGCAGTAGATCATCAAAGATCTACTACTTTTATTAGCGGCCTCGAGAGGAATTGAACCTCCGACCTGCGGTTTAGGAAACCGACTGCACTTATTAGGTCTAGTTAGGTTATATTATAACTTGTTGATATAATAATTTTTTGTAATTTTTGCATTTAGTTATAACAAGTTGTTTTTAGGAAATTTGTACGTTTTGTCCCCAATTTGCCACCAACTTATTTTTACCGACGAATGAGGATTTTAGTGTTAATTTCCGTCTGAGTGGTCAATCATCTTTTACTGCATAGTATGGTTGTACTGCGTAGTAAAAAAGGGGGTTCATAATGTATGAATTTACTGGAACGGATTTAAAAACAAAAGAAGTAAAACAAACATTAATTCAGTTAATAAATCAAATGCAAGGCCAGTGAAAGGTACCTCTTTCTAACCTTCGGTAATGGAGCCAAAAACCATTATGCTCCCATTGAAGAATTTTTAGTTTATCCCGTTTTCGGTTACAAAAGACAAATAAGCAAGGAGAGAAATGATCAAATTCAAAGCATTCCTTTACAATGACTGCTAATCCATCAATGGATTTTCGTAAATCTGATGTTTTCTCTGTAGTTTTCATACAATGAGTATACGAAAAAGAACCCGGCTTGACTAGTCGGATCCTTGATTTTTGATAGATTTATTTTTATAAAATAATTCGAGCTTTCACTTCTGGATGTGCTTGTTTTTGCTCAAGCGGTAATCCATCTAAAAGCCAACGAAGTTGGCGATTACTAATATTCATTGGGGTAGTATCTTTTTCAGAACAAGACTCAATTGAATATTATAAAGAGCGCACCGAAAAGTGAAATGGTCCGGATCTGTTTTTTCACTAGATGAGCCAAATCGGCGTTGCTGGCTTAATCGAAATTGCTCCTCATACCATTATAGTTTAGCCTCTAACGCTTCCTTTTGCCAACTTTCTCTTTTCAATGAAGCCGAGGACACAGCTAATTCAAAGGTTGAAGAACCAACTATTGAAACGATTACATATAAACGCAAGAAGCACCTTGGTCAGCGTGAACAAAAACTTGAAAACCTTCCTACGGAAACGATTGAATATCGTTTGCCTTCTGAGGAACAGGTTTGTTCGTGTTGCGGTGGAGCCTTACATGAAATGAGTACGGAAGTACAAAAAGAAATTGAAGTTATTCCAGCTCAAGTAAAAGTAAAGAAACATGTTCGCTATGTCTATAGCTGTCGTCACTGTGAACGCCAAGAAGTAGAGACACCTATTGCGACAGCTAAAATGCCAGCTTCTGTTTTTCCAGGGAGTTTAGCATCCCCATCGGCAATGGCCTATACAATGACACAAAAATATGTAGAAAGTATGCCATTGTACCGCCAAGAAAAACATTTGGAGCGTTTTGGGATTTCTATCTCTCGTCAAACACTATCCAATTGGATTATCTATGGTTCAAATACCTGGCTTAGTCCCCTCTGTGATCAGATGCATAAACATCTATTAAATCAGGATATTTTGCATGCGGATGAGACAACGCTGCAAGTTCTTTCAGAACCCGGAAGACCAGCTACTTCAAAATCCTATATGTGGCTTTACCGTACTGGACGAATGGGACCATCCATTATCTTGTACGATTATCAACCTACTCGAGCAGCAAAACATCCAAGACGATTTTTGGAAGGTTTCCAAGGATATCTACATGTAGATGGATATGCTGGTTACAATGGGATTCCCGATGTAACCTTAGTCGGTTGTTGGGCTCATGCTCGTCGGAAATTTACGGATGCCTTAACAGCTCTTCCAGAATCCGCTAAAACTACTCATGTGAAAGCAAAGGAAGCCTTGCATTCTGTAACCAGCTTTTCGAAATCGAACGAAAACTTAAAGATGTTAGCCCAAAAGAGCGTTACGAGGAACGTCTTGAATACAGCCAACCAATAAAGGAGGCTTTTTCAGCATGGCTTCGTGAACAGACTCCTAGGGTGTTACCTAAAAGTGCATTAGGTGAAGCTATTAAATATTGCCGTAACCAATGGGATAAGCTAGAGGCATTTTTAAAAGATGGACGTTTGGAGATCGATAACAATAGAGGTGAGCGTTCGATTAAGCCCTTCGTGATTGGGAGGAAAAATTGGATTTTCAGCAATACCTCAAAGGGAGCAAGATCCAGCGCCATCATTTATAGTATAGTGGAAACAGCCAAAGAAAATGGTTTAAATCCATTTAACTATTTAAAATATCTGTTTGAAAAGCTTCCAAACATCGATATAAAAGATAAAGAGAAACTTGATGAACTTCATCCCTGGTCACCTACCATTCCGGAGGAATGTCGCATACCAAATAAAACTAAAGATAGCATAAACGAAACCCCATCTGATTGGAGAGATTAACAGGTGGGGTTTATTTGACGCTTACACTTAGAGAATCCAAATAATATATACATGGAAATAAAGAGTCATTTCAGAGCATTATCTAAAAGTATTTTAGGTGATACAGCTATCTTATATTATAAATTAAACATGAACCAAAACCCCGATTTTTTTGCTGACTTTGTTAACATTAATGAAAATAAAGTAAATTCACAATCTGATGGATACTCGTATAAGAAGATGTTATGTGTATGCTTTGACCTTGCCGTACTGATGACTTATTCTAACGAAAGTTTTATTAAATTTGTATATCACGATGGTGCATACGAATCGATGTCTGATACAAGGGGCGGGGCTCCACCAGCGAATGCTTAGAACCGGATTGTCCGTGTTATCATATTTGAGCAGGTGTGCCTATTGGCTTTATTTATTGCGGTCCTGCGATTGTTCCTCAACACGGACAAAAGTTAAGTCAATGGTGGCGGACTACAGTATCTGCGCTAATTATGGCAGAACATTGCTAATGGGTCTCCCTTCCGCAATTACTGGCTCAAACTGTCCGCAATACTCAACATTTGGTTAAAACGTTATATTTAAAAACGAACAGATCAAGGTTCAGCTATTTTTGTTACGGAACGTATACCTCATTGAATGAGCATTGCCCAGATGAGGTATGTTTTTAAACGGATATCCAAACGGGCTGGTATAGATAAAACAATTCACCCTCATCAATTAAGGCTTAGTTATGCAACTCATTTACTTAATAATGTAGCTCCACTTGATGTGATACAAAGTTTACATGGACATATGAAAAGAGTGAAACTACTCGTATCTATGCTCAGCTCAGTGGAAAGTTGAGACAAGAATTTTATAGAAAATACTTTTAAGTTATATTTTAATCATTATGAAATAAGGTACCTTATAGCCGATTGAACTGTAACCCGGTTTACGGACAAATTCTGCCCACCGACTTCCAATTTTACCTTGAATATGATTCAATAATTAATTGACCATTGTTTTCACTCCTTGTGAGGGATTAGTAAATTGGGAGTTCTATGATAGGTACTTCTATTTTACTATGAAAACAGTGGTCTTCTTATTTATTTGAATCTATTTTCTATACTAGGGACCTCAAATCAAATTAAAATACTATTAATGCAATGAATACTGCTGCAATTGGTAAACATCCAAGAGAAGAGCAGCCAACACATCCATCAAGAAATTCTTTTTGTGTTATTGGTTCTTTATCTTCATTTTCTGCTTTATTTGGTGGTTGTTCTTGTTCATTGTCTTTTAGCAAGACCATTCCTCCTCTTTTATAATATATTTAAATTCTAAATAAGGTAATTCCAGTAGGCTTGTGTAACTTTTATAATAACGTACAGTCTTTTCAATAATAATGTGCTGAAGCATTTTAAAAAATCTTAGATTAAAAAATTAGTAGATGATTAAGTTATATTGAACAATTAAAAATCTCTTACTTCCCAAATGATATTGATGTACTCCTTTAAGTCTGTTACATCATTTCTCGATTGAATTATGCTTAGATCCTCTGGTATCATGCTGTAAGTCTTAGTTTTTCAGGCAGCTTATGAACCAGATTAAATACAACATTCACATGAGGTTTTATGCTAATCAATAGCACTGAGGGAATCCTTTATAATTCAACATCTTTTCCATAGTGGAAGGAGATGATAACCTATAAATCAATAATTGGAATGAGAGTTAACACTTCTTAGATAGTAAAAAAGATTTGCGATAAAATCAAAATTCAGTTTTAAATATATAAAAAATGTGTTTCTTCACATCTTCTTTTTCCTTAGTGTTTACTTCTTTTTTCATTGTCACGTTTCCTGGATTTTTATTTGTTAATAAAATAGTCATAGGTTTATTCATATATTTTTTCTTCATCTCCATTTTGAGTTGATGAGTGTAGCAAACGAGTTTAAATATAACTCCCCTCTTCACCAAAGGTATCTTCATTGACTTTAGCCTCAACTTGTATATTACTACCAATACCAGAAATAATAGTATGAGAATTCACTAATTTATATTTCCCTACTTCTTATGATACAGTTTTTGCTGTAAAAACTTCTATTAATTCTTTTTCTTCTGTATTTTAGTTGACTTTATAATTTTTATTATTATTTGTATCTGAACACCCTAAAATTAGAAATAAAGTTAAGAGGAAGATTATAAATTCAAATTTCAAAATAGAACCTCTATTTACATTTATTTCTATAGTTATCACACATCTATGATTAAATAATCTTTTCATGTTAACCAGAGTACTGCTTGACAACTTATTAACGTTTGAATAATTTATGGTTAAGTAGAAAAAGGTTATCCTAAGGATAACCTTTTGAACTAAAAACCATAATATCCATAACCTTTCACGCTAGAGTATTCATAATTTTCAAAGTTTGCGCCTCCATATGTTAACATAGTACTGGCGTCACTCAAATATTCTGCCGCATAAAAACTTGCCGATAGTCTAGTTCCGTTTGCATACGCTTCAGATGTAAACCTAACCAATTGGGTAAACATGTGGGAATATGATAAATAATTGGATCCCTTTACCCAGCCTGTAGGCCCTTTTAGTATCTTCCCACCATAAGTTCCTATCGTTGTAAAAATGCTAATATTTCCTGCCCAATTAGATACATCATCCGGTAAAGTATTATAATTCATATTTACAATAACTGCCTGTTCATAGTTGTCGATTAGATTTTTAAATCTCTGATAAGATTGTCTATTTAGATCACTAGATAACGAAGCATCGTACCGTAGATAATATCCTTGTGCTGCTCCAAGCGCCTGTACTCTAAATGTATTATCAGAGTATTTATTGTAATAATTATCATAAGCCCCAGAAGAATCCACAGTAGAAGAAATACTCAGTAATGAATCTGGGCTTTTTTGATTATTTAAATCTGCCTCGTAATTATCTGTTCCTTCTTTAAAAGGCTTTGAATTTGGCTGGTTTGTATCATTAACAAACTTTTCAACATTAAATTTCCCTGAAGGTACTTTATCTTTTGTGACCTCTTTAATAACTTCTTTCTCAAGGGTTTTTCCGCTCTTTTTATTCTTATGGTAGGCAGAATAAATTACCCTAGTAGTTTTATAATTATCATTTATATCATACACATCTTCTACAATATACAATACCGTGTGTACAGTACTTTTATTATCGTTTACTTTACTTACCATGTCGCTTATGGTATATCCAATTCTTTCATTCGATCCTTCACTATATGTATATAGTAATCTAAAAGTGGGCCACGATAGTCATTTAAAAGTCCCCCAGTAGTTTATAA
>JAWJLM010000074.1 GCA_040191315.1 Bacillaceae bacterium S4-13-56
CCTTACGTCGATGAACAAGGGCACTTACGCTTTTCTTATAGAATTTGTCTAGCTCCAGTGCCCTATCGACTAAAGTCGGTTCCCTCATCTCGAATCGATAAGTCAACATCGATTCACTACGTTCATCGTGTTTCCTTTATCTCACTCGATTCAGTCCACCTCCTTACGTCGATGAACAAGGGCACTTACGCTTTTCTAATTACTAATAACTACCTTTAGTATATTTGTTTTCATAATATTCTGCAATGAACTATGCTACCATGGTAATAGGGTAAAGTGGTTTTTGTTTTTGGATAGGAAAGTCAGATAATTTTTAAAAGAGATAAGCACTTTCAAAATGATAGCCAATCACTATCTATACAAAAGATTTTAATTGAGTAAACAATTTTAATAAGGGAGAGGATCAACAAATGTCTGTTCATATCCAAGGAGAACGTTTGCTTCCGTTAGAAAATTCTTTTCAAAGTGAAATGAAGGAACTTTGGGGAGATTGGTATTGTGATTCTGAAATGGGGAAGTTAAAATCCGTACTTTTCCATCATCCTTCAACAGAACTCCAATAAGTGAACGAAACCAATTTTCATGAGCTCATTGAGGTTGCTAATATTGGAAATTAAACAAGGAATGGCATTACGCTTGAACCAGGGAAAGTACTCATGTTCTGAAAATTAAGAAACCAAGTAACTTTTAACCGAAAATGGAATTGATGTCTTAGAAGGTAGATATAAGTGGAATTCTAAAGGGATGGGGAGGCATTCATTGTATGACTGCTTTTCTTAAAAGAGATCCAGTTCCACCGAAATAAAGGAGCATGCAAAGTGAAGAAAATCTTAGTCCTATCAGATACTCATATGCCGAAAAAAGCAAATACACTTCCAGATGTACTAACCAAACCTTTGACAGAAGTAGATTTGATCATTCATGCAGGGGATTGGCAAACTACGGATGTATATGAGGAACTTAAAAAATATGCACCAGTCATTGGTGTATACGGAAATGTAGATTCCGATCCGATAAAAGAATTGGTAAAAGATAAAGAAATCATTGAGGTAGAAGGCTATGAGATAGGCATCACCCATGGGCATGGAGAGAGAGGGACAACAGAGAAGCGAGTTTTAGGAACCTTTGAAAAAGATGAGCTGGACATGATTATTTTTGGTCATTCTCATCTCCCGTACTTAAAGTTTTATAAAAAAACCTTACTATTTAATCCAGGATCACCAACCGACAAGAGAAAGCTTCCTTTTTATTCATATGGTTTGCTGACCATTGATGGCGGAATCGAAGCCAAACATGTATTTTTCTAAAGCAAAAACACAAATCCTAGCAATGAGCTGTTCTAAAGAAAAAACACAAATCCAGTGATGAACTGTTCTAAAGCAAAATAGACATCCTTTTTACCTATAAGTCATAAGTATTACTAATGGAATTAGGAAAGGATGATGTATTTTGCTTGTGAGAATCTATGAATATATCTCTTGGAAAAAAGCCAGAAGTGATAAGAAATTAGAGCTTCATCCTGGGGAATACCGAAGAGTTTATCAGGGAAATATGGAGGGAAGGGTGGAGGAAATCCTCACGGAAAAAATGACAGAGAAGAAAACCGGATATCAGCTAGCAGACTACGATATTGTCACATTGTCTACGAGAGAAGAATTTACTACGTTTTATTTTTATAAAAATGAAAGTCTTCATCCATTTTCCCTCTATCCTTATCAGGCAGATCCTACCGTGGAATAATTTCACTGTATTATCTACACTCAAAATTTATTATGACGAGGAGAAGGCTTATGAAAAAACATATCATTTTCTTGCTTGTTATTCTCCTTCTGGTCCATCCTTCAACATTTTTTGCAGAAAAAATTGTGCAAACCGATGACATTTATACTTACGAAAATTTTCAATCCGATTTGGAAAAATTAGATGAAGAGTACGGTCCCTTGGTAGAAGTGTATTCAGTAGAATCAACGAAATACGGACGGACAATTTATCTGGTGAAACTTGGTTTCGGTGAAGCCAATGTGTTTTATAATGGATCGCATCATGCTCGGGAATGGTTCAGTACCATGCTCACCATGAATATGATAGAAGAATATGCAAAGGCGTATGATGATGAATCAGAGATTGATAGATATGATATTCGCGAACTGTTCAATCAAACGTCCATTTGGTTCGTTCCTATGGTGAATCCTGATGGAGTTACCCTTCAACAGCTGGGATTAAAGGCATTTCCCGAACAAGATCATGAACAGCTTTTGGAAATGAATGGGGGGAGTTATGACTTTACTCGTTGGAAGGCTAATGCTGAGGGGATTGATCTCAATCGTCAATATCCGACGGGGTGGGAGGAATCCTACACAACAGAAGGCCCCAGCTGGAGCAATTATAAAGGAACAAAACCTTTTGAAACGATCGAGACGCAAATTATGCGTAATCTTACAACCATTATTCAACCCGAAATCTCCATTGCCTATCATACTTCGGGACAAATCGTATATTGGAATTTGAATATGTCACCTGAACATGAAAAAAGAGATACTCGCATAGCTGAAACCTATCAACAACTGTCTGGTTATACCTTAATGCAGGCAGGATATGGGGCGGGTTATACAGATTGGGTGATTGAAGAATTAGACCTTCCGGCTCTTACCCCTGAATTGGGAACCTATCAAGGAGAAAAACATGTTGATCCTGGTGAATTTTCGGAGGAGTGGGAGCGAAACCGGAAAGCTGGTCTTTTTATTGCGGCAGAAGGCTATCGTTTGCATGAAAAAAACAATTCTCCTTTAGCTGTAAACCGTAATTCGCCCGTGATAGACCCTGGAGATTTACTCCCAGGTAAAGGTGTGGAAAGATTTCAGTATGTAAGCATGATCAAAGAAAAATATAAACTTCCAACCAATCAGGCAATCGACTTATATCTACAAAAAACATCTCCAGCAGAAGCATTAGGATTACGTTAATTTTACCCTTCAAGGAAAAAACCGTGCGAAGTTTGGCACGGTTTAATTATGAATGGAGTAATATCTCTGTCTAGCTTAGCGAAAAAGCTTCATCGAATGATCTTTGTTTTTGCCCCAAGTAAGGAAAGCTACTTAGACCATCTTCGCTGAAACAAGTGCTTTTCTTGTTTCGAAGGGAGCTTGCGCTTTTCTTATCAAAACATTTCTTCTACTTTTTTCATCATCGATGATTCTAGATCTTTTTTGTACTCTTCATAAAATTGTTGGATATCTTCTGCATCTTTTTTGTCATATCCATTTTCTTCAAGCTTTTGAACGAGGTCCTCGTAGATCTTTTGAAAAGTACTATCTGTATTTTTTTCCAAATCTAATGCGGCGGACTGATATTTAGATAATAACTGTAGATAAGAAATAGATTCTCCATTTTCTTTCTTGGTACGGTATTCCTCAAGTCCTTTTTGAAACAACTGGTCCAATTTTTGCTCTGCTTGAGTCTTAAGAGATTCTAAAGCCGGTGCATAAGCCATTTTAATTTCATCCAGGGAAGAATTTTCTTCTGTTATTGATGAGTTATCTCCTAAAACAAGACTTTCCTCATCCATTTGGCGTTTTCTTAAAAAAAACTTTTCCGTGTCATCTGACAAAGGAGTATCAATCTCTTGATCAGAAGAAGGCTCTGGCTGAGGCTGTACATTCTTCACATCATCAGGTAATTCAATGGAAAAGTCGTTTTGTAATATACCTTCAAGTTCTTTCGTAGACCCACCTGATCCTAGTGAAATGACAAGGAAACCAACTCCTACAATAACAATTGAAAACAAAAGTTGAAAAAACCACTTAAACAACCCCATCACTCCTAAGTCATATTCTTATTCACCACTATTTCACAGAAAGAAAAAATTATACTTACAGCCATTTAGTTTTTTTATTTATCTTAATTTTCGTTTAAAATGAAGAGAGGTTGAACTTCTGTAGAGGTGAAGGTGAGGGTTATGATTCAGAGGCAGATATTTATGGCATTTTTTCGTGTCGGGATTTTTGGATATGGTGGAGGTCCTTCTTCCATCCCGCTTGTACATAAAGAAGTTGTAGAAAAATATCAATGGATGAATGAGGATGAGTTCAGTGACATTTTAGCTATTGCAAACACATTACCGGGGCCAATCGCAACTAAAATGGCTGGGTACATTGGATATAAAGTAGCAGGTATTTTAGGCATGTTCATGGCTTTATTTGCTACTGTTATTCCCACGGTCGTGCTCTTAATTGTTTTACTAACTACCTTGTCCTCTTTTAAAGAGATTCCTTGGGTAGTTGGAATGACTAATGCAGTTGTACCTGTTGTAGCGGTTCTTTTAGGACTCCTCACCATTAATTTTATGGTGAATTCTCAAAAAGGATTAGGTTGGACTCAGACCGTTGGGTTGGGAGTTGGATCATTTGTTATCATTGTTTTGTTAGGGATTCATCCTGGAATTATGATCGCGGGAATTTTATTATTTGTTTTGGTCTATCCCTTCGAGCGTAGAAATAAAGAAAGGGGGAGATCTTAACCTTGCTTCTATATTGGCAAATCTTTATAGCATTTTTTATTCCTGGGATTTTAGGTTATGGGGGAGGACCTGCCTCTATACCTTTAGTTGAAAATGAAGTGGTGGATCGTTTTGGTTGGATGAGTGTTTCAGAGTTTAGTGAAATGCTTGCGGTAGCAAATTCATTACCAGGTCCCATTGCTACAAAAATGGCAGGGTATGTTGGATTTCAACAGGGAGGAATTTTAGGTTCCATCATTGCCATTTTTGCCATTGCTGTTCCTTCTTTAATATTAATGATTGTTCTTCTTAGCTTTTTAGGAAAATTTAAAAATTCATTGAAAGTACAAAAACTAACACTACTCGTTCGTCCTACCATTGCTATTTTATTGGGAATGATGACCTATCAATTCTTATCCAGCTCTTATATGGATATTGGAATTTGGCATACACTCTTTTTAGTAGTCGCCAGTTATTTGTTATTAGAAAAAGTTAAGCTGCATCCAGCCTTTGTTATATTGGGTTCGCTCATTTACGGGGCTTTGTTTCTGGGGTAAAAATTTAGGAAACAGGGGAAGGAGGGGGATGAATGCTTCCAAATCATACATTTCCATTAGGCGATCAAGCCATTGTTTTAAATTTTGGTGAAAAAATTGATCCTGCAATTAATCAAAAAGTTCATGAGGCCTATGCCATTCTTGAATCGATTCAAGATGGAAGTATTCTTGAAATGGTCCCTACTTATCACTCCTTAACAATTTACTTTGATTCGAAAAATTGTTCATATGCTGAAATGAAAAAGAAAATCATAGGCATTCTCGAGAAATACAGTGGATCACTAAAAGCGTCTCAACCAAGAGTAATATCAATTCCTGTAGTCTATGGCGGTGAATTCGGACCGGATCTGGGACGGGTGGCAGAGTATAATGAGTTGTCCGAACAACAAGTCATTCAAATACATAGCTCAACTGTTTACCCTATCTATATGATTGGATTTTTGCCTGGTTTTCCATATTTAGGAGGCATGTCATCAGAAATTTCTACTCCAAGATTAGATCAGCCAAGGGGACTTGTGAAATCTGGGAGTGTCGGGATTGCTGGCGCACAGACTGGGATTTACCCTATTGATTCCCCAGGTGGATGGAATATTATTGGTCGAACACCACTTAAACTGTTCCAACCAGAACAACCTTCACCTTTTTTATGCGAAGTAGGGGATAAGATTCAATTCAAACCAATATGTTTTGAAGAATTTTACCAATGGAAAGAAGGGGAGTCATAGCATGCTTCGAATAGATTTAAATGCTGATGTGGGAGAAAGTTATGGAGTATTTAAAGTGGGTCACGATGAAAAATTAATGAGTGTTATAACCTCTGCAAATATCGCTTGTGGTTTCCACTCCGGGGATTACAATACGATGGCTGAAACGGTTTCTTTAGCTAAAAAACATGGAGTCGGAGTAGGAGCTCACCCTGGATTTCAGGACCTTATTGGCTTTGGACGTAGAGAAATGGTGATGACGCCTGAAGAGATTTACAGGATGGTTCTTTACCAAATTGGAGCTTTAGATGCTTTTTGTAGGGTAGAAAATATTCCAATGGTTCACGTTAAGCCCCATGGAGCACTTTATAATTTTGCAGCAAGAGATAGAGTCGTTGCTGAATCCATAGCTCAGGCTGTTTATGATGTAAATCCTAAACTTATTTTGTTTGGATTATGTAACAGCGAATTAATAAAAGCAGCCCACAAAATAGGTTTGAAGACAGCGTCTGAGGCTTTTGCTGACCGAGCCTACACAGATGAGGGTGAATTAACTTCAAGAACACGGGATAACGCTCTCCACACCTCCGTTGAAGCAATGAAAAAACAGGTTCTTGAGATTGTAAAACACGGATATGTAACTTCGGTGACTGGTAAAAAAATTGACCTTCAAGCTGATACCATTTGCATACATGGGGACGGTGATTATGCCGTGGAGGTAGCACATGAACTTGAAAAGGCTCTCCTGACTGAGAAGGTTGAAATTAAAAATGTAGGTGAGTAGGATGGTATATCCAATTTTTAAAGTAAAGAAGCCTGGTCTTTATGCAAGCATTCAGGATGAAGGTAGAAAAGGGTATCAACGATATGGTGTGCCTATATCTGGTGCCATGGACCGATATGCCTTTAGAATGGGGAATTATATTCTACAAAACTCATCGAATGCCCCTGCTCTGGAGGTTACTCTACTCGGAACCGAGCTAATCGCTTTAGCAGATATTGTGGTTTCGATAACGGGCGCAGATTTAACGCCTTCTGTTGACGGTAAGACTGTACCGATGTGGAAGTCTTTCAAAATTTATAAAGGGCAGAATATATCATTTGGTCAACCAAAGTCTGGTGCTCGGGCTTATCTATGTGTTGCTGGTGGATTTGACTACCAATCTATTCTTGGTAGTTGCTCAGTCTATGAACGGGGGAATATGGGGCGTCCTCTTCAAAAGGATAATATTCTGTATGGAAAAAAGAATGAAAAGTCCCATCCAGGTATGGCTCTAAATCCCCTATGGATTCCAACTTATAAAAATGAGATTGAATTACGGGTAGTGCCTAGCCATCATATTGATAAATTCAAAGAGGAATCTCTTAGACTATTTTATGAACAAGTGTATATTTTTCAAAAGGGAGATCGAATGGGCGGCATTCTTAAGGGGGAAGAGCTGATTATCCATAGAAATGGAGCGGACATTATCTCTGAAGCTACTACCTTTGGAACCATACAAATTCCAGCAAGTGGACAACCAATTATTTTATTTGCAGACAGCCAAACAACAGGCGGCTACACTACTATAGGCACAGTTGTTTCAGCAGATTTATGGAAAATAGCACAGCTTCTACCTGGGGGGAAGGTAAGGTTTAAAAAGGTAACTTTGGAAGAAGCGGAAATAGCGAGGAAAGAGTGGATGGCATAGTAGTGGTGCCATCTTTTTTGTTTTAGAGGGTGCTCATAATTTGATTGGGCGTTTGAATTTCGAGTTGGCGCGCAAATGCTGGGTTGACGCACGCTGGGTTGAAATTGACGTGCAAATGCACGAAACAGACGCACGCTAGCCTAAAATTGACGCACGGATTTAGAGTAGACGCACGCGCCATGGAAATCGACGCGCAAATCCATCAAACAGACGCACGCCAGCCTAAAATTGACGCACGGATTTAGAGTAGACGCACGCTGGGTTGAAATTGACGCGCAAATCCACGAAACAGACGCACGCCGGCCCAAAATTGACGCGCGGATCTCGGGAGGACGCAAGTGCCATGGAAATTGACGCGCAAATCCACGAAACAGACGCACGCCAGCCTAAAATTGACGCACGGATTTAGGGTAGACGCACGC
>JAWJLM010000075.1 GCA_040191315.1 Bacillaceae bacterium S4-13-56
AGAGTAGACGCACGCTCCATGGAAATCGACGCGCAAATCCATCAAACAGACGCACGCCAGCCTAAAATTGACGCACGGATTCAGAGTAGACGCACGCTGGAAGGAAATTGACGCGCAAATGCACGAAACAGACGCACGCCATCCCAAAATTGACGCGCGGATTTAGGGTTGACGCACGCTGGGTTGAAATTGACGCGCAAATCCATGAAACAGACGCACGCCAGCCCGGAAGAGACGCACGGATTCAGAGTAGACGCACGCTCCATGGAAATCGACGCGCAAATCCATCAAACAGACGCACGCCAGCCTAAAATTGACGCACGGATTTAGAGTAGATGCACGCGCCATGGAAATCGACGCGCAAATCCATCAAACAGACGCACGCCAGCCCAAAATTGAGGCACGGATCTCGGGAGGACGCACGCTCCATGGAAATCGACGCGCAAATGCACGAAACAGACGCGCGCCAGCCCAAAACAGACGCACGGATTTAGGGTAGACGCACGCGCCATGGAAATCGACGCGCAAATCCGTGAAACAGACACGCGCTAGCCTAAAATTGACGCACGGATTCAGAGTAGACGCACGCGCCATGGAAATTGACGCGCAAATCCATGAAACAGACGCACGCCAGCCTAAAATTGACGCACGGATTTAGAGTAGACGCACGCGCCATGGAAATCGACGCGCAAATTCACGAAACAGACGCACGCCATCCCAAAATTGACGCACGGATCTCGGGTAGACGCACGCGCCATGGAAATTGACGCGCAAATCCATTAGCCCAAAATTGATGTGCAAACCGTACACCACACTACTAATTATTCGAAAATTATGATAAGTTATTAAAAGAAAGCGTTGTCAAAAGTGGGGGAACAAAATGCGGATATCACTTCAAACAAAAATAGTTACCTTAATAACTGCTCTTATCTTATTAGTTACTACAATGATCACTGTATTTAATGGTTATTATGAATGGAAGCAAACAGAGGACAATATAGGGAAAAGGGCATTAAATGTGGCGACTGCTATTTCGTATATGCCTGCTATTCGGGATGCTTTTAGTCTAGAGGAACCATCGACGGTGATTCAACCACTAGCTGAAAGAATTAGGAAGGATATTGGCGCTGAATTCATTGTGGTAGGGAATAAAGACAGTATTAGATATTCTCATCCTGAGGCATATAAAATAGGAAGAAAAATGGTTGGAGGAGATAATGGGAAAGCCCTTATTGATGGTGAGTACTATACTTCTGAGGCAGTTGGTAGTCTTGGGCCATCCTTACGTGGAAAAGCTCCCATTTTTAATGATAATGGGAACATTATAGGAATTGTTTCTGTAGGTTTCATGATAGAAGATATAAAAACAATTATCTTTAACCGCTTGTTAAAATTAAGCTTTTTCTCCTTTCTAGTTCTCATCATCGGTATATTTGGAGGAGTTATGCTTGCTAGAAATATACGTAAAGAAATTATGGGACTAGAACCGTATCAAATAGCATCTCTTTATCGAGACCGAAGTGCTATTCTTTCTTCTATTAAAGAAGGGATTATAGCTATGGATCAACATGGGAATATATCGATGATGAATCAATCTGCGGAAAAGATCCTTGGGCTTTCCAATAAAGCAATCGGAAAACCGGTGGATGAAGTAATCCCAAATAGTCAAATGAATAAAGTTTTGAAATCTGGATCTACCGTTAAAGACGAGGAACTTTATTTAAGTGATCGTGTTGTGATATTGAATACTACTCCTATTTTTGAGGATGGAAACATTGTCGGTGCAGTTGCAAGTTTTCGTGATAAAACAGAAGTGAAAGAAATGTTAAACACATTATCTGAGGTAAGAAGATATTCTGAAGATTTGAGAGCACAGACTCATGAGTATACGAACAAGCTTTACGTCCTATCGGGTTTACTTCAGCTAGGTCACTATAAGGAAGCTGTTGAGTTGATCCAAACAGAGTCCAATCTTCATATGAATCAAACAGAAGTTGTGTTCAATCGTATAAAAGATCGAACGGTTCAAGCTATTTTACTTGGAAAGATAGGAAAGGCATCAGAAAAAAAGATTGAATTAGATATTGATCATTCTAGCTCTTTAGAAAAAATTCCAAAACATATAGATATTTCAAAGTTAATTACAATTTTAGGTAATTTACTGGATAACGCGATGGAAGCCGTATGTTCACAAAAGGATAGAAAAATTACTTTTTTCTCAACAGACATAGGAGACGATATAGTATTTGAAGTTGCTGACTCTGGTCATGGTATTTCAGAAGAGAACATGAAACAAATTTTTGAAATAGGTTTTTCTACCAAAGGGGAAGAGAATAGGGGATTTGGGCTTTCCATTGTAAAAGAAATAGTAGATGATCTTCAAGGAACGATCGAGATTCAAAGTGATAAAGATGGTGGAACGGTTTTTTCGGTATTTATACCAAAGGTTTTAGGGAAGGAGCAATCTGCATAAACATTGTGTAAAGGGGGGGGAATTAATGTTGAAGGTTCTCATCGTTGAGGATGATTTTCGTGTAGCGGATATTCATGAGAAGTTTTTAGGGAAAATTGATGGGGTTAAAGTTATCGGTAAAGCATTAAGCGGGAGAGAGACTATAGAATTTGTAATGAAGAATAGACTTGAACTTGTATTAATGGATATTTATATCCCGGATATGTTAGGAACGGAATTAATTTCTGAGATAAGGCGCATTCAACCCAACGTGGATGTCATAATGATATCTGCTGCCACAGAAAAAGAGATGGTTGAAACTGCTCTGCGAAACGGGGTATTTGATTACATTATTAAGCCAGTTAAAATGAAGAGATTTTTAGCAACTATAGAAAAATATAAAAATACAAAACATTTGTTAGAAAAGAAAAACGAAATTGATCAGAGTTTTTTAGATGAGTATTTTGGCCATAAAGAAAAACAAAAAAATGTAAAACCTGCTAAGCAGACACCTAAAGGGATTGATCCTATAACTTTGGAAAAAGTTCGTGATCTGCTGTTAGGATCATATCAGGGAATTACAGCAGAAGAAATGGGGGAAAAATTGGGTGCCTCAAGAACGACAGCAAGGAGGTATTTGGAATATCTTATTGCAAACGGAGAGGGTCATGCTGAGTTGGAATATGGGATTGTAGGA
Source organism: Bacillaceae bacterium S4-13-56 (assembly GCA_040191315.1). Classification (NCBI taxonomy): domain Bacteria; kingdom Bacillati; phylum Bacillota; class Bacilli; order Caryophanales; family Bacillaceae; species Bacillaceae bacterium S4-13-56. Next base: position 3,150 of record JAWJLM010000075.1, read on the forward strand.
AGACCAGAAAGAAGATACTATTTAGTAGGACAAGCATCATCTTAAAATAAACTAAAACAAAGGGGCAGGACAAATGAGAAGCTAGGGTCCTTAAGTATGTTTCTATTATGCACACTAGAAATTTAGTGTGTTTAGAGACTGATTTTGGTACCTAGCACTTATGGCCTGGCCTCTTTTCTTGTGAACAAAATGAACAAAATGAACAAAATAATTTTTATAGACGATATCTTGAAAACGGTTACAATTCAGAAAATTTGAAATAAAATTGATACAAAGCTGTTATGGTAGACGGCTTACTAATCATATAAGGGGGAAATTCCAATGAAAAAGCTTTTAGCCTTTTTGGCTGTCGCACTTATGTTGTTCATTGTGGCTTGTTCTGATGATTCTGCTAGTGAAAACAACAAGGCAGATAACAGCACAGATAATTCTTCAAATGATGATAACTCAGGTGGAGAAGATTGGATTCCTGAAAAATCAATTGAAATTGTGGCTCCAGCAGGTGCTGGTGGGGGTTGGGATACTACTGCACGTATGGCTGCAAAGGTCTTTGAAGAAGCAGGTATTATCGATCAAAGTATTGGGGTTGTGAACAAAGAAGGTGGAGGTGGAGCAATTGGTTGGGCTTATATCGCTGAAAAAGAAGGCAGCCCATACAATTTATTCGTATCATCCTCTCCAATTTTAATGGTTCCTTTAAATGGACAGTCTGAGTATGGTCACGAAGACTTCACTCCAATTGCTAATGTGATTGCTGATTATGCAGCTTTTGCAGTAAGAGAAGATTCGGAGTGGAACGACTTAAATGACCTCTTTGATGACATGAAGGATGATCCGTCCGGAGTTACTGTTGTAGGTGCATCCTCACCCGGTAGTATGGACCATATTCAGTTTATCAAGATTGCAAAAGCAGCTGGTGTAGATATAACAAAAATTAAATACGTTTCTGCTCAAGATGGAGGAGGTATGACTCAACTTCTTAATGGTAGTGTCGATGTTTACTCCACAGGTGTAGCTGAAACGGTAGAACAAGTCAGAGCAGGTAAAATCAAGGTCCTTGGTGTTACATCTGAAGAACGTTTGGAAGGAGATGTTCTTTCCGATTTCCCTACTGCAAAAGAACAAGGAATTGATGAAGTGTTTGTCAACTGGCGCGGATTCTTTGGACCACCTAACATGGATCCAGAGGTTTTAGAATATTATGAAGCGAAATTTAAAGAACTAAGTGATTCTGCAGAGTTTGATGAAGTACGTAAGAATTACGGATGGAATGAAATGTGGATGGGTAGTGAAGAATACAAGGAATTCTTGGATAACGAAAAGCAATCTATTAAAGAAATCCTTGATGAATTAGGCTTAGGAGAGTAATGAAAAGGCTAAGAAGTCAATGGTTAGTGATCATTGGCTTCTCTCCTTTTCTACAAACATAGATGAATTTAGGTGGTGACTTAATTGTTAAAGTCTGTAAATCAAAAGGTAAGCATTTTTTTATTTTTGTTGGCAGGAGTTTATTTATTTTTGAGCTACCAACTTCCTTCTTATCCATATACAGCGATTGACGCAGATGTAATACCAAAGAGTTTAGGGTGGTTATTAGTTTTATTATCCATATCTCTTTTTTTGTCTAAGGATCAAGAAACAGAAGAACAAAAAAAGAAACGTGATATCCCAAAAGCAGAATGGTTAATGCTCACAGGAGTATTTGGACTAGTATTTCTTTATATATTCCTTCTTGAAATTATAGGTTTTGTGCTGGTCACTGGTTTGTTTATTTATTTTTGTTCATTGTTTCTTGGTTATAGAAAAAACGTATCCAATGTACTTGTTTCTATCTTATTTCCAGTAGGATTGTATATCATCTTTAACTTTTTATTAAAAATCGAATTACCTCAGGGTATTTTACCAATTTAGGAGGGTAGTATATGGATGCACTTCAAGGTATTGTTTCAGGATTTAGTGTTGCTTTAAGCTTGGAAGGCTTATTTTTTGTATTTATCGGGGTCTTAGTTGGAACATTTATTGGTATGCTACCTGGATTAGGACCAATAAGTGCTATAGCCATCATGATACCACTCACCTATGGGATGGACCCTGCTCCTGCCCTTGTCATGATGGCGGGTGTTTATTATGGAGCTGTTTTTGGAGGCTCAACATCTTCTATTCTATTAAATGCCCCAGGTATTTCTGGAACGGTGGCTACTGCTTTCGATGGCTATCCGATGGCTCAGCAGGGAAAGGCTGGGAAGGCATTAGCAATAGCCGCTATCTCGTCTTTTACAGGAGGTACCGTAAGTGTCATCTTACTGATGCTTTTTGCCCCTGCTTTATCCTCAGTTGCGGTGTCTTTTGGCCCACCGGCATATTTTGCTCTTATGTTGATGGGGTTAACCTTAATATCTAGCTTGTCAGAAGGGTCAACCTTAAAGGCCCTAATTTCAGCTACCGTTGGTTTTATGGTAGTTACCATTGGTATTGACCCTCAAACAGGGACTCAACGTTTTACTTTTGGGACTCCAAGTTTACTTGAAGGGTTAGACTTTTTGGTTATTGCCCTTGGATTATTTGCCTTGGCAGAAGTTTGTACTCTTGTTTTAAATCGAAAAGATAGTGCCATAAGTAAGGATCAGAACATAGGTAGTTTAAAAATATCTAAAGAAGATTTTAAAGAAATGCGTGGACCGATGGGGAGACAATCCCTATTAGGGTTTATTTTAGGAGTTCTCCCTGGAGCTGGAGCGACTATCGCTTCCTTTATTGGTTATATTGCTGAAAAAAGATTTTCTAAGAACCCTGAGGAATTTGGAAAAGGATCAGTCAAAGGTCTTGCAGCGCCAGAAACTGCTAATAATGCTGCAACTGGTGGAGCATTCGTTCCTTTATTAAGTCTTGGAATACCCGGCTCAGGTACTACTGCGGTAATGCTAGGAGCCTTTATGGTATTGGGGATTCAGCCCGGTCCTTTATTAATGACAGATCACCCTGATATTTTTTGGGGAATTATTGCGAGTATGTATATCGGGAACATATTCCTCTTAATTCTAAATCTACCATTAATTCCTTACATAGCAAGGATCTTGCGCATTCCAAGACCGTTGCTCATTTCACTTGTAATTGTATTTAGTTTAATAGGAGTCTATTCCATTAGCTTTAATCCTTTTGACTTGTATATGCTTCTCTTATTTGGAATCTTGGGATTTTTTATGAAAATCTATTCATTTCCAGCACCTCCATTTATTCTTGCTTTCATTTTAGGAGGAATGATGGAACAATCCTTTAGACAATCTCTAACGATTTCAAATGGAAGCCTTATGATCTTTGTGAATAGTCCACTTCCTTTATCCTTGTTGATCATTGCTCTACTATCATTTATTATCCCATTTTTCCAAAAGAAGAGGAGGAGTAATGCATAAGGGTTTATCAATGGGGGAAGGGCTATGAAAAGTTATTTATGGAACAGACAGATAATCATACCAGGGCTAATTCTTGCTTTGGCTTTATTGAGTATACAAACTTTATTTTCTGAGTTTACCAATGTACAAAAGTTAACTATTCTTTTATTGGCAATTGCCGTTTACTTGTGGACTCTGGCTCCCATACCAACAGGTACCTCTAGTATTTTAATATTGGCGCTTATTTTAATTTTTGGTTTAGTGGATGATATTGATGATGCTGTAGTTGGTTTCCTTTCACCAGCTCTCTACTTTATTTTAATGGTTTCTTTAATTAGTCATGCTCTTGTGAAGGTGGGAATCGATCGATTAATTGCAAGATTTATTATAAATACCAGTAAGAAAGGTGCTATGGGAGTAGTGATAACGCTACCTGTCGTCATACTACTTTTACCCATTTTGCTACCTTCCGCTGTTGCACGGTTCAAAATATTTTTACCACTTATTGACCGAATGAATGAATATTTTGGGTTCGAGGAAAAGAGTCTGTTTAGAAGATTTTGTATGTTTGTTATTGGAATGATGAATCAAAATTCCACAATGGTTATTTTTACAGGTGGGGGATTCCCTATCTTGGCTGCTCAACTTTTAAAAGATTACAAGGTTTCGGAGGATATGAGCTGGATGGGATGGTTTTTGCATATTGCACCTCCCCTTTGGATAGGGATGACCATTGTTGCATTATTCGTTTGGAACTTTTTAAAGTTAGATTCTAACGAGGATGAACTAGAGAGAATGACCAAAATGGGCTCTGAAAGTATAAAGAAAGAAGAAATGCCACATAACTTCTGGGGTGTTTTAGGGCTGTTTTTGATTATGATTGTGGTTTGGATTCTCTTTGATGAAGATACCGTTCCTCTCGTTCTTCCACCTATGATTCTAGTTGTTATTTATTCTTTGCCCAAATTTAATCTAATCACAAATCAAACCATTCGAAATTATGATTGGGAAAACTTTCTACTCCTTGGATCTTCATTCTCAGTGGGGATTTTAATGGAAACAAACGGAACAGCAGGTGCGTTAGCTAGGGAACTTATATATTTTGTCCCAAATGATGGAAGTGTGGCATTCAAAGTTATTGTTATTGCCATCTTTATTTTTTGCTTACGCTTTTTATTTATTGTACCTTCATCTGCGATGGTTGTTATTTTTCCTATTGCCATTTCTTATGCTGATCAGGTTGGATTGTCAAAGGAAGGATTATCTTTTTTAGTTGTCATGATCATTGGAGGAGTTATGGTTTTGCCTATACATTCTCCAACAGCTTTCTTTGCCTATTCTACGGGGGTGTTTACAAAAAAAGAGCAATATACAATTGGGGTTTTTTCGAGTTTTATTATAACTGCTTTAGGTATTCTATCTGCCATATTTTATTGGGACTAAGGAGGAATTGAATTGAGTCAAAAAATAGACAGTCTCTTAGATGAAATTGCTGATTATATTTTAGAAAAAGAGATTACAAGTGACGAAGCCCTTGATACAGCAAGATATGTATTAATGGACACCCTTGGATGTGGTTTTCTAGCTTTAAGATATCCAGAATGTACGAAGCATTTAGGTCCAATAGTATCAGGAACAATTGTAAGCAATGGAAGTCGAGTGCCTGGCACACAATTTGAACTTGATCCAGTTCAGGCGGCTTTTAACATTGGTAGCTTGATTCGTTGGTTAGACTATAATGACACATGGCTAGCTGCAGAATGGGGACATCCTTCTGACAATTTAGGAGGAATTTTGGCTACTGCAGATTTTGTTAGTCGAAGAAACCACACGATAGGAAAAGAACCATTAACCATGAAAGATGTATTAGTCGCATTGGTAAAGGCACACGAAATACAGGGAATTCTTGCCCTTGAGAATAGTCTTAACCGAGTAGGACTCGATCATGTCCTTTTTGTTAAGGTGGCGACAACTGCTGTAGTTACGGGAATGCTTGGAGGATCAAAGGAGCAAATTGTTAATGCCTTATCTAATGCATGGATTGATAACTCTAGCTTACGTACTTATCGCCATTTTCCTAACACAGGTTCAAGGAAATCATGGGCAGCTGGGGATGCCACAAGTCGAGGAGTAAGATTAGCACTTATGGCCTTGAAAGGTGAAATGGGTTACCAAACAGCACTAACTGCTCCAGGTTGGGGATTTCAAGATGTATTATTTAATGGAGAGCAATTGACACTTGCTCGACCATTAGACAGTTATGTTATGGAAAACATTCTATTTAAAATTTCCTATCCAGCAGAATTTCATGCCCAAACGGCTGCAGAATGTGCTGTTGATTTACATCCGGTTGTCAAAGATCGATTAGCTGAAATTGATTATATAGAAATTACAACACAGGAATCTGCGATAAGAATTATTGATAAAAAAGGACCTTTACACAACCCCGCTGACCGAGATCATTGCATTCAATATATCACGGCTATTGGTCTGTTATTTGGGAATATTACTGCTGATCATTATGAGGATGATGTAGCTCAGGATCATAAAATTGATGCTTTACGTGAAAAAATGAAAGTTGTTCAAGATGAGCGTTTTACGAAAGAATACTTAGATGAAAACAAACGGTCGATTGCCAATGCTGTTCAAATCTTTTTCAAGGATGGGAGTAAGACGGAAAAAGTAACATACGAATATCCTTTGGGACATCGCTTTAGAAGAGATGAGGGCATTCCTAAGCTAAAAGAAAAATTCAAACACAATCTAGAAACAAGATTTCCAAGCCAGCAATCTAACGATATTTATTCCTTATTTAACGATAAAAATGCTCTACTAGATTCACCCGTAGATGATTTTGTTTCAAAACTAGTGATTTAACAGGAAGTTGGAGGTAGTCTTTGATTTTTGAATATTGGAGGAAAATGTATGACATGGTTTATTGAAAAAAGTTCATCACAAAAGGAGCTAGCTGATACATTTTTAGAAATGGTTATGGATCCTACCATTTTGAAAATACCCGGCACCCATGATGGAATGGCAGCGTTAATCGCGAAGAATGTTGGATTTAACGCTCTATATTTATCAGGTGCAGCGTACACCGCTAGCAAAGGATTACCTGACCTTGGTATTATTCATTCAGAAGAAGTTGCAGAGAGGGCTAGGGAACTCATTCGAGCTACCAATTTACCTGTTCTCGTAGATATCGATACTGGGTTCGGTGGAGTTTTAAATGTTATTAAAACAGCTAAAGAAATGGTGGAAGCACGAGTAGCTGCTGTTCAAATTGAAGATCAAGACCTTCCAAAGAAATGCGGGCACCTTAATGGCAAAAAGCTCATTCCTACTGATGAAATGGTTCAAAAAATACGAGCGATTAAAGAAGTGGAACCCACTCTGGTTGTTGTCGCTCGGACGGATGCATATTCGGTAGAAGGGTTAGAAACCGCTATTTCGAGAGCAAATGCCTATATCGAGGGAGGGGCTGATGCTGTTTTTCCTGAAGCATTAACAAAGGATGAAGAATTCTCTCAATTTAAATCAAAAGTAAATGCTCCATTGTTAGCGAATATGACTGAATTCGGGAAAACACCTTTTTATACAGCTGAACAGTTCCAACAATTTGGCTATAGTATGGTCATTTACCCTGTGACCTCCTTAAGGGTTGCGGCCAAAGCCTATGAACGAGTATTCCAAAATATATTTCAACGCGGAACTCAAGCTAGTTTGATCGATGATATGCAAACAAGAAAAGAATTATATGAAACAATTAGCTACTATGAATATGAAGAATTAGATAAAAAAATCGCAAAGACCAAGCTGTAGGCTGGTCTTTGCGATTTTTTGTTTGACGCACGGATTCAGAGTAGACGCACGCGCCATGGAAATTGACGCGCAAATCCATGAAACAGACGCACGCCAGCCTAAAATTGACGCACGGATTTAGGGTAGACGCACGCGCCATGGAAATTGACGCGCAAATCCATGAAACAGACGCACGCCAGCCTAAAATTGACGCACGGATTTAGAGTAGACGCACGCGCCATGGAAATCGACGCGCAAATGCATCAAATAGACGCACGCCAGCCCAAAATTGACGCGCGGATCTCGGGTAGACGCACGCGCCATGGAAATTGACGCGCAAATGCACGAAACAGACGCACGCCATCCCGGAAGAGACGCACGGATTTAGAGTAGACGCACGCGCCATGGATATCGACGCGCAAATCCATGAAACAGACGCACGCCATCCCGAAATTGACGCACGGATTTAGGGTAGACGCACGCGCCA
>JAWJLM010000076.1 GCA_040191315.1 Bacillaceae bacterium S4-13-56
ACTCGTTTTTACTTGTGTCATTCATTTTCGCGTAAATGTTGATAGGGACGGTTCTTGCCAACACGCTCACAAAAAAGGAAGTCTGGTGCAACAGCTTTTATAAGGGTTTTTCCACTATATGGAATACTGGTGAGAACCACCCCCACCAACGCCCCCACCAACACCCCCACCAACATTTAAAATTCTAGTGTTCGGTGGGTCTTGTCCCCAAAATGTCATCTCTAGATGGTATAATGACTTTTAGAAATGATAGGCATCTTGTTTGGGGATAGGCTTTATGCATAAGTAAGAAAGCACAACAGCTAGTTTTAGCGCTTTCTAATAGGAAACCTTTTTTGGAATGGCATTGTAGTTCCTGTCCCCACAGTGTCAGAAAGGAGTTTATTTATGGTTGGTAGAAATGATCCATGTCCTTGTGGGAGTGGTAAAAAGTATAAGAAGTGTTGTTTGGGTAAGAATAATGTGGTTCGTTTGAGTGAGGCGCGGGAGGAACGTTTTTATCGTAGGAAAAATGAACTGGTTGACATGGTTGGAGAGTTTATTTTTGATCTTTTTTCTACGAGAGAGATGAAACTGATGGAATCCGAGTTTAAAAAGAGAACGAATGGCGCCCTCGGAGAACATTTTACAGGATTTTTTACTTTTTGGCTTTATTTTTTTAATCGATATGATAATGGGTTACGAGGAATTGAGTGGTTTTTAGAAGAAAATGCCACTTATTTGACTTCTGAGCAACGTGAATTGACGAAATCATGGGTGGAGTTAAAGCCTCGTATGTTACAGGCTGTCGATCAAAATGAGGAAAGCTATTTGTTTAAAGATTATTTTTCTGGAGAAATTTTTCCGATGAGTAAAAGGGAAGAAAATATCCCCATGTTTCTTCCGTGGTATAGTACGTTCGCTTTAATTGAGCCGCTTGATAATTTGTACTACTTCAATGGTGTTAGAAATATTGTAACTCCTCAGGGATTTCTGAAGGCGTGTGAACTGATCCAAGAAATAGGCTATGAATCAAATTTGCCAGTTGAAGAAATTATGTTTGAACACTATCCTGAAATCTTAGTAAAGTCAATGGAGCCTATTTATACTAAGGGTCAGGGTGAGAAGGAAATTACGGAGTTCACCTACACTTTTTCCATTCCAAACAAAGATCGCGCAGAAAAATTTCTATATAATGAGGAAGACTTTCAGATTGAACAGTGGGATGAAAAACTTAAAAAACTTAGTTGGTTAGACCATTTTCGCCTTTATACAGACAGTGAATTAGATGGGGAAGTTCGTATAGCTGAAGTTTTGGCTACGATTGAAATGAAAAATAATAAGTTGACTTTTACTTCCTATGATTTACAAATTGTAAATAACTTTTTGAAAAAAGTGGAGGAAAAAGCCGAGGGCTCCCTTCTTCTAGTGGATGATCAAGAGGAGCGTATGATGGTTCCTGTGGAGGTGGAAGTCAAGCAAATGACAGCTTCCATCGATAAGAATGTTCCGGAATATTTCATTCTCTATGCGCAAAGTGATTGGGTAGAAGAATTAGACAGGCCAATCCCAATGTTTGGAAACGTAACATTAAGAGAGCTGGTGGACCAGGAACAAGCTGACCTAGCTGATGTTTGGTTTAAAGAGTCTGAGTTTAATTTATACAAATTAGTACTAGAACAACATGGACAAGTAGAGATAACAGCTGATTTTAACACAGCTAGAAGGGAATTAGGACTAGAACTTTCTCCTTTCGTAACAGGAGGAGATCAACGAAAATCCTCTTTCCAAAAAGTTACCCCAGAAAAGCGTGCTTTTGTAGTAGCCGAAGCTGATATCCCACTTTATGAAAATCTAGGATTTACTCCTGAAACCTTAGCTGATTTTTATACAAAAGACTTGGTAGAATTTTATAAACAAAAAACAAGGGGAAAAGCAGAAGGAACGGAGAGAAAGTACCGAAACGGAGTTTATGATATCCGGGAAGCATTGGAATGGTATGATTTTGAAAGCTGGGAAGAATGTGACGTTGATTTTTGGGAAGAGTTTTTATCTAATGACTTTTTTGTGATGAACGTGGATGTAAGTAAGACGAAGGTGAAGGATTTACTAACAGTAGTAAAAGCATTGGTAAAGTGGCTAGCGAGTAAAGGGGAAATGAGTAGGGCAGTGGCTAAGAAGGTGGATGAGCTTGCAAAAAACTTAGAGCCTAGGATGCTAAATGTCGTGCAGTTATTAAATGTAGAAAATCCATATTACACCCGGGGATATTATCCAGAAATGAGTATGTTAGGAAGTCTAATTAGTCAAATGGGGAATGATTTTGAAAAGGTCATGGAAGGAGATTTTAAGATCATCTCAGTAAATAAACAAAGTGTAAGTACAGAAGATCTGGAAACGGGGAAAACCCTCACTATTTCCTTAAATCGAGAATCTATTCCTTTTGCAGAAGAAGGAATGGTTTTGTCAGCTGAAATTGGGAAAAGTAAAGCAATCAATACATGGAATATCATCTATCTTGAGAAAGTAAGTCTATGAACCTGTAGGGACAGGAACCAAATGATATAGTTTGCCTTATAAAGGCTGTTTCTGTCCCACAGGTATTATTTATGGAGTGGCACTGTAGTTCCTGTCCCCAAAGTTTCTTTTTGTTCCTCTCCCTGTCCCCATCCTTTGCAGACATCGATCCATTCTTTAGCGTTGGAAAATTGTCAATCTAATAGGGAATTGAGTTCGTTCCCCAAACTTTTCCCTCCCAAAAGTCTACTCATCATACCAAATCCTCTTTTGAATTCTTTCTTACTAAAAAAGTGTAATAATAACAGGGTTGATTTGTGCACTTCCTATTACTCTAGAAATGTAAGAAAATTATCGATATTTGATAGTTTTGTCAATAAGTGTAGGATTTTAAAGATTAAAAGTCTATTATACTAACACGAAATGACAAAATATTCTAAACATTATTGATATTATGTATTATGTAATTATCTCAATAATTCAAGGAGGAGTTAAATGAGAAAGTCCAAAAAAGTTTTATCGGTACTATCTATTGTTGCATTAGTAGGCACACTACTGCCTGCCGCAGGATTTGCCCAACAAACTGGGTATAATCCTGATCCAATTGTCCAAGAGGCAGATTCAGAGTTTCTTTCAATGACCGTTGAAGAAGCTATTGCAAGTGGCAAAGTGGATTTCAGTGGAGTTGATGTCAACGGAGAAGATTCCTCTGATAGTGGACAAGCGGCAGCTGCGCCATCCGTAACACTAGAAGATGTTGGGAAAGTTGTACCATGGATCATAGCAGATAATTTCAGTGGGGGTTACTACTTTAAAAATTTTACTCTTAAAGGTGTAGGAAAATATGGAGAGGTATGGGTTGCAAATAACCTATCTTATCCTGAAGGAGATCCTCGAAATGAAGCTGGTATAGCTGAGGTAACTGATGAGCAAGTAAACTATCTTTTAAACGAGTTTGATACAAAGATGTATGAACAAGAGGTTGAATTTTTTGGAGCTCCAATGGAAAGAAAAGGAGAACATGGATATCTTCCTGAATATCAAGACGACGCTGGGCGTGTAGTTATCCTGGTTGATAACATTTTAGATGAAAATTATTTCGATCCTAATTACCCTAGCTATATTGCGGGATATTTCTCATCGACAATAAGTGATTTATCAGACCGCAATGTCATGACAATTGACAGTTTGGATTGGGCAAATCGAACAGGTCCAGATGCAGCAAGACCATTTTTGTATGAAGGAACTTTCGCTCATGAGTTTCAACATTTACTTCATCGAGACAGTGACTCTGCTGAAGAAAACTTTATTAATGAAGGCTTATCCGATTTTGCTCAGTATTTAGTTGGATATGGTCATTCAGACTCCCATGTTAACTTCATTATGGAAAATCTAAAAAATTCCTTAACACTTTGGGAGGATCAGGGTGGACTGCAAATTCTAGGAGACTATGGAATTGCTTATCTATTCCAGCTATATCTATATGAGCAGTATGGACAAGAATTTATTCAAAAGGAATTCAAAAACCAACTACAAGGTATCGATAGTATTAATGCTGTTTTAGAAGAAATGGGTGGTGACAGAGACTTTAATGATGTTTATCAGGATTTCATGTTGGCTTTAATGCTTGATGGTAAATATCAAGGAGATGGTGGAACATATAATTTTGATTCAATTAATGTCAACCCTAACTTGGATGCTGCGGTAGAATCTGATCTATATGCACCTGCTTGGGGAACTGATGTGAAATTTATTACACCTGACAAGAAAATTGATCATCTTTATTTTAAAGGTATTGATTTCCTTGGCACAAGCTGGACAACAGTAACGGATTCAGAAAAAGGAGAAGTTCTTTGGGGTAATGAAGGGCATCAAGCAGATAACTTTTTAATTAAAGAGCTTGATTTAACAGGAGAAACAAATCCAGTCCTATCTTTTGAAACAAAGTATTTAATTGAAGAACAATGGGACTTTGGTGCAGTTCAAGTGTCAACGGATAATGGAGAAACATGGGTTTCTTTAGAAAACGAAAATACAAGATCTGATGTGGTCGAAGACGGACATCCAAATGTAAAAGCAAATCTCCCAGGGTTTACAGGAGACTCCGGTGGATGGACTACAGAATCCTTTGATCTATCTGAATATGCAGGTCAAGAGATACTTTTAGGATTCCGATACATGACAGACTGGGCTTATAATGATCCGGGCTGGTATTTATCTAACCTTATGCTAAATGGAGAGAACATCGATCCAATGACCTCTACTGATGGCTTCATGAGCTTAGCGGAAGCAACTAAGAACTACGTTAACTACCAAGTTTCTTTTGTGGGTTACATGAAAGGAAATGCAAAAGGTCAAGACAATCATGTTAAAGTGATTAAGTTTCCAGATCTACTAAACATGAGTGAAGGAGACAAGTTGGAACTTGGCGATATGCTAAGAAGCTCCAAATACTCTAAAGTACTCATGATGGTTACTTACGCTCCTGAACCAGGTCAAGGCGGTAGTGCTACTTATGATTATGAGGTAGTTATGAAGAGTAATAATAAAAAATAATTTTAAAAAGAAAAAGGGGAAACGAGCTTTCGTTTGCCCTTTTCCTTTTAGTCAGGTTATCTTTTCCAGAGTTCATATCTTCATATAGCCCTACACCGACTCCAACTGAAAACGTAATCTCATTCTAATTGGGAAATTGCTAAATTCAACACCGGGATTCCATATGGATATAAACGGCTTTTTTTTCCACATGGACTGTATAGGGTTGCACAATCCTCCAAATGAGGAGGAAACCAAGGATAAAAAGCAAGGAAAATTCCTGATGTCTTTCCTGCCTTTTTCTTGACATGATCATTTTCCATTATCTTAGGGGAAAGATGTTTATTTCCCTTTATTATAGTATCAGCTTTATATGTTCGAGTAAAAAAAAGGGGTTCTCTATTTTGATAGATAATAAAGTATAAAATCTGTCTAGCTTCAGCGAGTAATCTTCTGAGTTTTTGCCCCGAGCAATCACACTAAGGAAAGCTACTTAGATTTACTTCGCAGAAACAAGTGCTTTTCTTGTTTCGAAGGGCGCTTGCACTTTTCTTAATAACCACTACATTTTGGGCTAGCCGTTACTCCTTGGTTTTTCATGAAACCTGCGGATGAAAAAATTTCGCATCGCATGAAATGGACGAATATGATAATGATTTTGCCATTCTATCCATTCCAGCGCCAAGATACATAACATCATCCACGCCGTTCCTGCTAGGTACCCAGCAAGAACATCACTCGGAAAATGAGCACCTAAATAAATGCGACTAAAACCGATGAAAAATATAAGCAAACCAGCAATCGTTATATAAAGGGTTTTTAAAGTTTTTGATCGGTTACTCCTTAAGACAAGGTAAATCGTAAATCCATAAAAGATAAGAGATCCCATGGAGTGCCCACTTGGAAAACTATAACCAATCGCATCAATTTCCGGATTTATGGATGGTCTTCCTCTGTTATAATATTCTTTTAAAACTTGAGTTAGGAGAGCGCCACCCCCATTAGCTACAATAAAGGCTCCAATTCCCCACCAATCATTGGCTCGAAACCAAAGTAAAAGTATAACTAAGATACACATAGCAGTTAAAAACCATACCGATCCTAGTTCTGTAACAAGGATCATCATCTGATCGAGTAAATCTGTTTCAATCGTTTTTAAAAAATCAATGATCGTCGAGTCAAATGCCTTAATTTCTGATCCGAGCAGTTCCTCTCCTATTTCAATAAAAATATAGGTAAATAAACTAATAACGATTAGACCAGCTAAGACAATTAGGACAGGGAATTTCACTTTTTTTGCCTGCTGTTCATCCATTTTTCATCACTCCTTCCTGAAACGGAGTTTGACTTGTGACATAAATTGATCAAATGCACTTCTTATTATTCTCCATGATTAAACAATATACATGATTAAATGGATGAAGACGAGTGAAGAATTCCTCTATTTTTCACTATACAAATGCTGCATTTTTTGATATCCTTTATCATTAGAAGTATAAGGGGAGTAGCTTTTACAGTAATTGTCGTCATTACAGAGTACAAAGATACTCTCGGCATTACTGGCGACTGAAAAGTTGTTAGCAAGACCTTTGCCTACCAGGGCAGAGGTCTCTTTTTTTACTGTCAATATTTAAAAGTTTCAGCAGTTGATAGTAAAAGAAAAACGAAGCTATCGCCATTAGACCTTGGCGATAACCGAGTTTTTCTAATGTTCTTTAAATCCTCAAAGGGTTAAAGGGCAAATAAAAAGAGAACTCGGTCAATTAGTATTGCTAAAACCGAGTTTTACCTACTGCTCTACCTACTATACTTATCTATCAGAGAGGGGAAACTGATTTGGAATCTATATGGTTAGAATATGGATGGACTTTATTAGTACTTATTGTTCTTGAAGGATTATTATCTGCGGATAACGCACTAGTTCTAGCCGTTATTGCAAAACATTTACCAGATGATCAGAAAAAGAAGGCCATTAACTACGGTATCATTATGGCGTTTGTTTTTCGATTTGGAGCCATTTTTGCCATTTCATTTTTAGCGAACGTATGGCAAGTTCAAGCGATAGGTGCTGCTTATTTAATTTACTTGGGGCTTAAACATGTGATTGGCAATTGGATGGGAAAGGGCCAGGATGAGGAAGAGGATAAAAATACAGCAGGAAAAGGCTTTTGGTCAACAGTGGGAAAGATTGGTATAGCTGATTTAGCATTTGCTATTGACTCTATCTTAGCTGCAGTAGCCCTTGCACTAGCACTACCAGACTCTCCATTAGGTAATTTTGGTGGAATGGACGGGGCTAAATTTGCGGTCGTTGTCTTAGCAGGAATTGCAGGGTTAATTTTAATCAAATATGCGGCGACATTATTTGTGAAGTTACTCAACGATCGTCCCGGCTTGGAAACGACAGCTTATCTTATTGTAGCTTGGGTAGGTGTAAAACTTGCAGTGATTACCCTTTCACATGAAAAGGTAGGTGTGTTGCCACATGAATTTCCACACGGAACTCCATGGACAATCACTTTCTGGGGAGTACTCCTAGGGACGGCCGTTGCAGGCTGGTTCCTTTCAGGCAGAACAGCAAATAAGGATAAACAAGAAAATGATAAAACAAATGAAGACTCTGTATAATAGGGACAGGGTTAAGTCTTAATAATGCTTAAAAATAGCCGGACATGACATTCCATGTCCGGCTACATCTTTTTTCACCAGTAGCATATATACCACGATAACTATTAGGGTTATAATAATCATGGCTTCCTCCGTACATGATTTTATATCCTGTTAATCCTTTCATCCTCAATCCCTTTTTTCCTTAGAATTCCTTTTTCTATTTGATGTCCGATATATCCAAGGATCAACCCTAAAGAAAGTCCACTAAACACAGGACTAATAAAAAAACTCCAAATTAATCCAAAATCCATACCAATAGTCATTCCGAAAAAGAATCCGGTGAGGTGTGGTCTTAATAGTATATTTTCTCCCTCGACACTGTTTTCAACATTCATCTTTAATGCTTTATTAAAAGCTTGCCAAATGGAATAACAAAATACTGCAGGATAAAACAACCCCCAAGAAAGGTCAGATACTTCATAAGCCTTATATAATTCTCCGTTAAATGAATACAAAATAGACTCATTCACGTTTGCTTGCAAGTTAACTAATACTTCCCATCCGATCAATAACAAGCCAAGGAAATAATCTCTATTATAAAATTGGCCAAAACCAGGAATGGCAATAGACCACAAAAGTGCAGCCCAGGGAGATTGATATGTTTTTTTCTTATGGTCAGAAAAAGTTATTTTATCAACTGAAACATTCATAAATATACCCTCATTTATTGGGAGTAATGGCAGGTTCATTTAAACACACTCTCCCCTACTAATCTAATCCATGGTTTGACTTTACTTTGCTCATAAATTAGGATTCCTATCAATAAATTGTTTAAGCCTTTTTAGCATAGAATATAAATTGCTTTAAACTGATGGAACTGGTTTTACTTGTCCAACTAGATAATAGTACAGCCGAGAACAAGATAAACCCGATGTTAAGCATGAGAGGTAAGGGGATGTTTGATTTTTTAACGGTAGTTAAACTATTCCTAGACACATACCATCCAACCTCATCACTTTTACTTCTTAACGAATCTCTATATACTTAAACTAGGACAATTTTTTGGACGAGGGATTAGCTCCCTGTCTAGTCTGTAAATTGACCAACAAAATATAGTAGAAGGTGGTCTTGTCATGGCAAAAGGATTTAGTGCGGAAGATTTACTAAATTTTACATTTATTTCAGATCCACAGATTTCACCAGATGGAAAGCAGCTTGTGTTTATTCAGCGTACCATTAATGAAAAAAAGAAATACGAATCAAGTCTATACATACAAAATATTGAAACCAAGCAAGTCAATCGTTTTACACAAGGAAACTCTAAGGACTCATCTCCATGCTGGTCTCCAGATGGTAAAACCATTGCTTTTGTTTCCGACCGATCTGGAAAAGGCCAAATTTGGCTTATCCAAGCAAATGGGGGAGAAGCTCGTCCATTAACAGATTTTCCAAACGGAGCCTCTCAACCTGTGTGGTCTCCAGACGGTCAAAAGATTCTTGTCACAACTTCATTGGCTGAAGACGAATCCATAAACGATCAGCCTAAAAAAGACGACGAAAAAGACAACGAACTTAAACCCTACATCACTACACGGCTTGCCTATAAATCAGATGCTTCTGGATTTTTTGAAGACAAGTATAGTCAGCTAATTTTAGTGGACGTAGCAACCGGAGAAACAACCCAGCTCACAGACGGACCATTCGACCATGAAGGTGGAACTTTTTCACTAAATGGGAACAAAATCGCTTTTAGTGCTGATCGATCAGACGATCCAGACAGGAACTTAATTTCAGATATCTATGAAATAAACTTAGCTGACAACAAACTAACCAAACTCACCGACAGTGGAGGAGTATACCACACACCAAACTACTCACCAGACGGAACAAAGCTCTCTATTCTCGGTAACAGACGCGAATACTCCAATGCAACACTAACACGAATTCATTTATTAAATCTTGAGACTAAAGAAATGGCGTCTCTAACCCAAGACTGGGACGTCCAAGCCGACGATGTCGCCATCAACGACATGGGAACCGGAGCAGGAAACAAAGGCGCCATCTGGAGCACCAATGGGCATAAGCTTTTCTTTCTCGCCAGTGAAAACGGGGAAACCCAACTCTATACGGTTGATTTGGTAGGAAAAATAGTACCTATAACGAGTGGTTCTCACCAAGTCTATGCTTTTAGCCTATCAGATAGCGAGAACCAAGCTGTGCTCGCCATCAGCCGAGCAGACGTACCAGGAGATCTCTTCCTTTTTGATATTGAGAGCGGTAAGGAAACTCGCCTGAGAGAGTCCAACGCCGCTCTTTTAAAAGAAAGGTCCATCTCCGTGCCGGAGCAAATCGTGTTTCAAGCCCGAGATGGCTGGTCCCTTGAGGGTTGGGTTATGAAACCAGTAGGATACAAAGAGGGTGAAAAATATCCATTAGTCCTTGAAATCCATGGTGGTCCACATATGATGTACAGCCACGGCTTCATGCACGAGTTTCAGGTTCTTACATCAAAAGGTTATGGAGTTCTATATATCAACCCCCGAGGAAGTCACGGATACGGCCAAGAGTTTGTTGATGCAGTACGTGGCGACTATGGAGGAGGAGACTACCATGATTTAATGGATGCCGTTGACTATGCTGTGGAGAATTTTAACTGGATTGATGCTGATCGAGTGGGGGTTACCGGTGGAAGCTATGGAGGGTTTATGACGAACTGGATCGTTGGTCATACAAACCGTTTTAAAGCTGCTGTTACCCAGCGTTCCATCAGCAACTGGATCAGCTTTTATGGGGTGAGTGACATCGGATACTTTTTCACAGAATGGGAAATGAAGACAGACTTGCTAGGAGATCAAGATATGTTGTGGAAGCACTCCCCATTGCGCTATGTAAAAAATGTAGAAACTCCATTATTGATTTTGCACAGTGAAAAAGACTATCGCTGTCCTATTGAGCAAGGAGAACAACTCTACGTTGCCCTAAAACACCAAGGAAAAACAACCAAACTCATACGTTTTCCAGAATCCAACCACGAACTATCAAGAAACGGAAACCCCAACCTAAGAATCGCCCGACTAAACGAAATTGTCGGATGGTTTAACGAACACCTGTAAACTGAGGACAGGAACCCCCGGAAGGACAGGAACCCCGGTGGGGCAAGGAATCCCCGGAGGGACAGGACCCTCGTTGCTACAGTCTGCAATCCCTCTTATTGGAAGTCTTCTTCCTATTCGAAGAGTAGAAAAAGAGGTAGAAGAGAAGGTCGTGCAATAAAATTAAAGAACAATAGTACAATTTAGCAAAAAAACAAAAACCCATCCTGCATTTCAGTAATCGCGGGATGGGTTTTGCTTTTATGGTTAATCTATTTTCTTCTTCCTTAAGAAAAATAGGAAAAGGAGAATGCCCCCCAACAATATGCCAATGAAATAGAGCCAAATTACTCCTGATATACTTTCTTGTGGGTCATTTTGGGATTCTATTTGTTCTTGCGAGTTAACATTACTGCTCTCTTGTTTTACCTCTCCATTTAGATTCGAAGAGAAATACTCTCCAGCCTTGTTTCTCACGACAATATCCACATTATCTTTTTGTTCAAGTAGATAAGTTAACAAATCTTGATGGATATAAGTATCTTGATTTTCCATACGAGCAAATACTGTCATGACTTTTTCTTTATTCCAAAGGGAAGGTTCCATCCATGTGACATAGTCCGTTGTTTCATTAATAAAACTGTAACTCGCTAGATTAATTCCCTCCTGATTCCATTTGATACTGGATTCTTTTCTTTTTTCATTCAGGAACTCATAATCCGTTAAATTTCCCAAGACAATCACGTCTAATTGACGCAAAGCATTTTCTTCTTCTTTTGAAGGGGTTCCTTGAATAATGGTCGCATTTAATTTCATCCTCGCTTGTGATGGCATACGGCTATAAAGAATAGATAGCTGAGATAGTATGTCACTAGTGACTTTTTTTCCTGGGATAAGGATAGCTAGTGAAGTTGGGTTTGAGTTATTTATATAAGCTGCTGGCCAGTACAAAAAGTTATCGCTATCTGCTATCTCATAATTAAAATGAAATTTGCTTTGATTATCAATAAATACCCATAGGTTGTTTTCGTCATCAGAACAACCATATCGATCATCTAAAGAAGAAGTAAATTTGATTTCTAAAGATGTACTGTTTTCCAATAACTTCTCTGTAAGAGGAAGTTTATAATGATAAAAACCAGCATCATCTTTTGTTTCTATTACCTGATTTAATGAGACTCCATAAGGTGTATTGTTAACTAAGATGGTGAGAAGGCCCTGTTCATCCATTTCTTGTGTTAACTCTGATTGGTTTAAAAAAGAAGGAGACGCTTTTATCATTAAATCCAAATAACTATCCTCATTGATTTTCCAGTAGGACGGGATGGTTAGGTAGTAAGAGTTGGTTTCCTTCTTTTCTAATGTTAGTAATTGGTTTTCAAATCCAATAGCTTCTAGTGTCTCAAAATTGTTCTTTTCCTTGCTTGTGCTTGGAACTTGATCAAGGGTTAATGAATTTCCGGTTAATTGCACATCCAATTCAGAGTCAAACAGTACGTGAATATTGGATTCTATCAAATGATTATTTGATGCTGTGACCAATAACATTTGTTTAGTAGTTTCTTCATCACTAAGGTAAAGATTTTCTAGCAATAAATGATTTTTCTCCACTTTAATCTTTTTTGTGTTAACAATTTGCTTCACATTTCCTTTCCAGCTCTCCATACTACCAATAGCGATGGTGTGTTTTAATTCATCATCTTCCATCCACTCAGACTCCGTAACAATTGGAAATCCTGAATTTGTAAGAGTGAGTGATGACAAATAACTGGAAAGATTTAGTGCTGAATTTATAATTTCAGAAGATGGATGGTCTGGTATGACTATAGTCCCGTAAATAACTTGGGGAGTACCTGTCTGTATAAATGGATAGGGAAAATCTCCTAACAAATCGTCTCGTACTATAGTTTCTTGTGTGTCTATAAAAGCATAAGAAGTTGGATGAATTTTGACCCAATTGGCAGGGTTTTCTTCATCATAACAATAATCTCCCGAAATGTAACCGTGACTATTTAAGGTGATTTTGTGAAACCCGGAACTAAGATTTTCTTTCGATAAAGGTATTTTTATTTTTGACTGATCTTGGTTTTCTTTTGTTAACAGAATGCTTTTGATAGGCACATCATCAATCATAATAGTTAATGTTGATTTCTTTGGATCTAAAAGATCAGAATGACTAACGACCAATTCAATATAATTATCGTCAGCAACGTCAGAAATAGGTACCTCATAATAAAAGTCCCTTGTTTCATCCACCCCATTTAGAGTAACCATTTGCTGATTTAAGAAAGGGATAGCTTGACCTATTGTGATAGATTTTTCCTTATTTTGTTTAAGATCCTTATATTCTTTAGGCGTATAAATGCTAAAACTCAACGGAGAATTTGTGACATTTTCTCTGTCCTCTTCATCAGAATTTGTAGGGCTATCATTCTTAGGTTCACTCTCTTGGCCGGTTTGCACATTTGTCCCCTGGTCAATGGAGGAAGGCTTAACATCAGAATTTGTGCTGATATTGGTGGGATCATTCTCACTAGAAAAAAGAGGGTCTACATAATCCTCCCAAAATTGAATCAAGTTCTGTTTCTGCCAAATTCCAATCCCAATGATCAATATCATAACTATAATTATACTTTTTTTTGAAAAAAAACTTCTTTTTTTCTTTTTGAATTTCTTTTTTCTAGGAGGTATGGATGATCCATCTG
Organism: Bacillaceae bacterium S4-13-56; assembly: GCA_040191315.1. NCBI lineage: Bacteria > Bacillati > Bacillota > Bacilli > Caryophanales > Bacillaceae > Bacillaceae bacterium S4-13-56. The sequence goes on from JAWJLM010000076.1 coordinate 13,439, forward strand.
TTAAAAACCCATCGTTATCTTTATTCAACTCAACTACCTCCCTTCATTACATTGGTGGATGGTTTTTAGGACTATCCCCAAAACGTTCTGTTTTATACCATTTCACTTCTTGTCTTAACAGGACTCGCTTAATCTCAAGGAATATAGCATTTATGACAAGCAAAATCCATAATTGGGAATAAGTAAAATACATTATAGATACAATGGCTAAATTCTTAATCGTTAATTCGGTTTTTTCAATACTTAATGTAATCATGATTTCTGTTATAAATAAAAGGTAGGCTAGTACCCATAAAACAATAGCCACGACTCCAAATTCCAATCTCAGATCAAAAAACAGATTAGCAATTAAGATAACGTTGGAAATGATAACTCCGGAAAAGAATAAAAAATAAGTAAAAAAGAAGTAAAATAAATCGAATAAGATACTCTTCTTTTTTAGAGTAAGCCATCTCCAAATGAATTTTAAAATAACATATTGATTTCCGCGGGCCCATCGTGTTCTTTGCTTCCACCATACTTTAAGAGATTCGGGCTCCTGTTCCCAAGTGATAGCTGCTGGGAAGAATCGAATATAGTATCCTAAGTTATAGACACGAATGGTTAACTCTGTATCTTCAGCTAGTGCCTTTTCATCCCATCCGTTCAATTGTTGGATTATTTCTCGACGTATAGCAAAATTAGTACCAGGAATAGTAGTCATTTTAAACCAATTCCAACGGCCTGCTTGTGCCATCCATTGAAAACAGATCGTCTCGATGTTGATAAATGATGTCAGAAGATTTTTCTTGGCATTATTCACTCTAAATTTTCCAACTACCACACCGGCTTTAGGATCATTTAGAAGGGCTAACACCAGATTGTATACAGCATCCTTTTCGGGCACGTTGTCAGCATCATAAACGATAATAATCTCGCCACTTGCATGATTTAACCCGGCATTTAATGCCCCAGATTTCCCTTTTCCAGAAAAGGGAGGTTTGTTATGGACGGGGACAATATAGGGATATAGTTCAGCGTATTGATCAAGGATTGCTCCTGTTTGATCTTGTGAATTGTCGTTTACTATAATAACTTCTAGTTTTTCCTTTGGGTAATTTAACCTAGTCATAGCCCGAATCGTTTTATCTATGACTATTTCCTCATTATATGCTGGGATTAAGATACTTACCTTTGGTAGAGTGATATTTTTTCTTTTCCATTCCTCTATCGGCTTAAAGTGGGTAAGGGAATATTGATATCCACCTTGCATCAGAAACATATGGTACAAAAGCATGACCCATATGATAGAAAGAGAATATATAAATAGTTGATTAGCCATCGGATGCATCCCTTTCTTTAAATAGGCTTTTTCTTAACCCTGACCTTAAATAGAAAGTATAAGTTAAAAATATAATGATTGTTATCGATACAAGGCTGACAATTCCCCAAAGAATCATTTCGAATGGGCTTAGATCAATATTTTGAATAAGTTTTTTTTGTAAGGGTGTTTGGTCGCTAACTGAAATTCCACCCTTAGTATTTGTAGTTATAGATTTATAAGGAGTTGTTACATGAACTAATTGCTTTTTGAGATCGATCCATTTTATATTTTCTACTTGTTCTAATTGCTCCACAATTGGTTTTAAAGAATCTAGTCCGATATATGGGTGATAAAAAAAGCCAATGAACCCATTCGTCGTTTTTGTGACTAGACTTAATTTTTCATAGATATCCATATAAGATGTAACAGACCCTGGATCATAGAATCCAATCGTTTCAGGATAAAGGACCATACCATTTAACATCTTCGGTTTTGTTAAAAGAGGGGAGGTATATGTTATCTCCCAGTCTTTATCACTTAGTTGTACCTGTCCAAAGAAATGAGAAAAATATTGGGATAGGATTTTGTATCCATTTTGCGACATCGTATAATGTGGAGGCTCAAAACCTAATGGATATAAGCCAAGATCAACGAGCTCTTGTATCCCTTTTTCTATCTTAGATTCAGTGTAATTCTTTTCATACTTCTGTAAATCTTCCTTATACTGCTGAAATTCATCATATGTATCAAAATCATTTCTTTCTTTCAAATTGAAATTTTGAGAAAAAGGATTATAGATAGGATGGTTGTTTTTTACATCCCAAAATTCAAAACCTTCTCCTGTTTCAGTGTCTCGATATTTATGAGAATAACCATGCAATATAATGGTACCACCATGGTCTTGTAAATACTTTAAAACCTCCACCATTTCCGGCTTATCTTTATAGTGAATTTCACCATTAATTTCTGGTGAAGTATAGACTGGGATGACAGCAATCAGATAGGGTATTTCTTTTTCCCACAAATAGTGACCGATTTCTTTAAGAAGCTTTGGGTCTGAAAGTGGATGTATATCTTCTAATCTTATATAGGCTAAATGTTCCTTTTTTTTTGGAACATCAAATATTTCAAATAACTTTTCAGTAAAAAGATAAGAAAAAGGAGCATCTAAGAATTCACTAGAATAAAAATAAGTTTGTTCATTTTTTATGAGAAGAGGATATGGTTCCTTCCCAACCCATCCCGTTAACAATACTTTTGAGTCAAAGGAGTAATTTTTAATATGGTTCATAGAAAAGCGACCACTAAGCATGATTTTGTCAGTTTCATTAGATTTGTCCGATATTTGATTAATCCAAATGGGGTCTCCTATTTCTAAAAAGGAAGACCTCGTTGGAAACTGGCTTATATTGTGGCCTATGACAACAAAGGTACCATCAAAACTTGAAACTAATTTTATAAAATTAGAATCAACAGTGCCTTGTTGTAGACCATAATAAAAGAGAAGTGATGTATCGTCTAAATCTTCTGACCTAACATTTCTGTCTTGGATAAATTGAATATTAGTCGAAAAATGGCCCAACAGTATATCCAACTGCTTTAAGTTATCCTCCCCAAGAGTATAGTCATCACTGTATACAACTACCACCTTTTGATTGCTATCTTCTGCAGGAAATGAAGCCGGTGTTTCAGCTAAGGAGTTCAAAGGAAATAATAGGGTAATGAGTAAGAACACTGGTAATATATTTAAGGATGTCCCTTTATAAATTATTGTTAAGTTGTTCTTCCACAATGGAATACATCTCCTTATAATCTCCCATGTCCTTCTTATAACTACTATGACCAAATGATAAGGTTAGATTAATCTGTTTTTGATGATTTGAAAGTGTGTGCTCGGTGAGAGCTTGTTCCAGTTTGTCAATGACATATTGAATATTGTCCTCGGATGTTTCCTTTAAAAGGACTCCAATTATTCTATCCTCAATTCGGAATAGGCTATCACTTGCACGAACTTGATTCTGCACTTTTTTTGCTATGCTCATCATCAAAAAATCAAATTCTTTTAAACCGTATAGAGTTTTAAATTGCTCTAGATAGTCTATTTGAAAGCAAAGCAAGGAAAGGTGGGATCCATACCTTTCAGATCGTTTAAATTCTTGCTCAAGTTCAAAGAAAAAACGTTTACGATTATTAAATCCCGTATTAGGATCAATGGAAACTAATTCGTTATATTTTGCTTTCATTTCTACATTTTCTTTGTGTAAAGAAACGGTCGTTTGATGAATTAGCCCAGCTAAAATGGCAGTTATTAAATAGGAAACGAGCCAAACTAACTGGTTAGAGAACTCCATTTCTATGACAGAATGTCCCCTCCATGTCGTCCAGAACCAATAACTTCCTATCAAAAAGATAGAGAGAAGGCTAAATGCTAAGCTATGAGTAGGACCTTTCCATATCCCAATCCCTATCGTAAAGAGAGAAATAAGAAAGGAAACAATAATGGTACGAATGGAAGAAGGCTGACTCACAGAAAAGATAGTTAAACCTAAGATTATGACCTGGAGTATTGAAAAATAAATAAACAATTGGTTTTTTCTATTGAAGAACTCCTTCATTTATCAGTTTCCTCTCTGCAAGTAAAGGAATTACATTATCAAAGATATGTGAATCTTCAATATTGTAATCTATATATCCACCGTAATATTTACTTTCAGGATTCTTCGTTTGAAATTCCACCATTCGATAGTAAAGATCTCTGGCAAAATCATTCTCATTAGACTCCAAGGCGAACAAAATCGTTAGCCCATACAAAGCAGGGGACTCATAGTTTACAGTTGGTAGATTAGTTGATCTATTATACCTTCCAAATAAAGCCCCTTCTTTATGAAACTCTTGTTTTAAAAAGTTTAAAAAGTCTTGGTTGATATGTTTTATCTGTGCTTGATGGTAAGCGATATATACTTGGTCAATTAAATTTATCTCGTCTTCAAACTCGTAGGTTTCTTCTATTATATGAAGACGTTTTGGGTAAAAGGGATACTCATAAGGTATATTTTTTAGTAAATCCATAGATGTATTGAAAAGTTTATCGTCTATTTGCCCTGAATCCATCAAATAATGAATAGCTTTTGGTTTTAAATAAGATAATGTGAGTATGTCTGCCTCTTTCATTACTTTTGAGTCATAGTAATCCGTAAAATAATTATTGGAAATCTGGTGTTTTACAATATTTTTTCCAATAGCTTCAGCTTCCTCACTATATTTTTTTATTCCCCATAAGTCGGTTGCTGCCATTAATGCTTCTATGATTCTAAGATCATCTATTAGGGCGTTTGTATATATTTCCTCTTTTTTATTGGAGGACACTTTCCAAAGAACTAGATGCTCTTTTGTAAGGAAATGTTCTTTCAAGGTCACGTAAGCAGATTCAAACATGATTGAATCTTTTTTTTCGAGTGCGTAAAGCATCCAGAGCCCCAAAGATTCTGATAAGGCATCTTCGCCTCTAGCGATTTCGGGATTTTTAGAAGGATAATCTTGGAGATTTGTTTTCATTGTTCCATTCGAGTTAAACATCCAATTCTTAATAAAGGTTTCTACTATTAGTTCATTAACAGACGGTTCTGATATAGAAAGTTGGGTATGATCATCATCATTAGAGAGGGAGAAAATAACTAGTATAGGAACGGTGATACAAATGACTAAAATTAATAAGGTGAAAAACAAGTACTTGTATCTTTTCAACCAACTCTCCTCCTAGTTAAAAATTCCTATTTATAATATATATTAGTTAGGTTTAATTGTAAAACACATTATGGAGATTGTCGAAAGTCTATATCTTTTGGCAGGGGTAATGGTATTTATCCCACATGAATCGGCTGTAATATCTCGACCTCAAATCTTAAGTGAAATGAATTTTTCTATAGTTCTACATCACCAAATAATATACTTCTTTAAGGAAGATATCTTAGTTATTAAGGTATTTTAGAGGTGGGGGGTATTTGTGGGTGAACATTTTTGAATTCCTTAAAGAAAATAGATACTTATGCCGTAAAAGCT
>JAWJLM010000077.1 GCA_040191315.1 Bacillaceae bacterium S4-13-56
AACTTCCGATTGTTCCCTAATAGAACCGTCCCTACCAACACGCTCTTACACAAATTGTTCTTGTTCTGTGGAGCCTTTCATTGCTGTGGTGGATGATGTTCCTCCTGAGATGGTTTGAGATACTTGGTCGAAGTAGGAGGTTCCGACTTCGCGTTGGTGCTTGGTTGCTGTGTATCCGTCTTTTTCGCTAGCAAATTCAGCCTGTTGAAGCTCAGAATAAGCAGCCATTCCTCTCTCTTTATACCCTCGGGCTAGACTAAACATGCTATGATTTAAAGCATGGAAACCAGCAAGAGTGACGAACTGGAACTTATACCCCATTTTTCCAAGTTTCTTTTGGAAGTTTTCAATCGTATCTTCATCTAAATGTGCCTGCCAATTAAAGGATGGTGAGCAATTATAGGCCAATTTTTTATTCGGATATTTCTCATGAATAGCCTCTGCAAAACGATGAGCTTGTTCTAAATCTGGCTTAGATGTTTCACACCAAATCATGTCTGCATATGGAGCATAAGCCAGCCCACGTGCAATAGCTTGATCCAAGCCATTTTTGGTTCTATAAAATCCTTCTGAAGTCCGCTCCCCCATTAGGAAAGGGCGATCATATTCATCAATGTCACTTGTAATCATGTCTGCTGCATCAGCATCCGTACGTGCAACAATTATCGTTGGTGTACCCAATACATCAGCAGCTAAGCGGGCTGCAATTAAATTTTTCACTGCTGTTTGAGTTGGTAGGAGTACTTTCCCCCCAAGATGACCACACTTTTTCTCCGACGACAACTGATCTTCAAAATGAACAGCAGCTGCTCCAGATTCAATCATGCCTTTCATCAACTCAAACACATTTAATTGACCACCAAACCCAGCTTCTGCATCTGCAACAATCGGGACAAAATAATCAATATCTCCCTTGCCCTCCAATGTCTGAATTTGGTCTGCACGCTGAAGCGCTTGATTAATCCGCTTCACGACATGAGGTACACTGTTTGCTGGATAGAGGCTTTGATCAGGATACATATGTCCTGCCAAGTTTGCATCTGCAGCCACTTGCCACCCACTTAAGTAGATTGCTTGTAATCCTGCTTTCACCTGTTGCACCGCCTGGTTTCCAGTTAATGCCCCAAGCGCATGGACATAGTCCTTTTCATGGAGTAAGGACCAAAGCTTTTCCGCTCCCCTTCTCGCCAACGTATACTCAATATCAATCGAGCCTCGAAGCTTCATCACATCCTTCGCTGAATAAGGTCTCTCTACTCCTTCCCACCGATCTTCCATACTCCACAATTCCTCTAACTTTGCTTCTCGCGACATTCACAATCTCTCCCTTTGCTAAACATAGTTTTTATTAACAACCCCATTGTTATAAAACAGTTATGTTTAACGATAACTATTATATAACACAGCAACTAAAATATGAACCATTTTTTTAAAAAAAGTTTGCCTAATTTTTTTCGCTACCCTGAAATTCGATCGTCGATCATTAGAATTTGTTCGTCTATCTTAAATTCACGGGCCGGCCTAAATTCCGCGCGTCGTTTTTGGGCTCGCGCGCGTCGTTTTGGGTGATTCGCGCGTCGCTTTCTCTAGTTCGTGCGTCCAACCAAATTCCGTGCGTCGTTTTTGGGCTCGCGCGCGTCGCTTTGGGTGATTCGCGCGTCGCTTTCTCTGGTTCGTGCGTCCAACCAAAATCCGTGCGTCGTTTTTGGGCTCGCGCGCGTCGCTTTGGGTGATTCGCGCGTCGCTTTCTCTAGTTCGTGCGTCCAACCAAAATCCGTGCGTCGTTTTTGGGCTCGCGCGCGTCGCTTTGGGTGATTCGCGCGTCGCTTTCTCTGGTTCGTGCGTCCAACCAAAATCCGTGCGTCGTTTTTGGGCTCGCGCGCGTCGCTTTGGGTGATTCGCGCGTCGCTTTCTCTAGTTCGTGCGTCCAACCAAAATCCGTGCGTCGTTTTTGGGCTCGCGCGCGTCGCTTTGGGTGATTCGCGCGTCGCTTTCTCTGGTTCGTGCGTCCAACCAAAATCCGTGCGTCGTTTTTGGGCTCGCGCGCGTCGCTTTGGGTGATTCGCGCGTCGCTTTCTCTAGTTCGTGCGTCCAACCAAAATCCGCGCGTCGTTTCTCGGCTCGCGCGCGTCGCTTTGGGTGATTCGCGCGTCGCTTTCTCTAGTTGTTGCGTCCAACCAAATTCCGTGCGTCGTTTCTCGGCTCGCGCGCGTCGTTTTGGGTGATTTGCGCGTCTCTTTCTCTGGTTCGTGCGTCCAACCAGAATCCGTGCGTCGTTTTTGGGCTCGCGCGCGTCTCTTCGGGTGATTTGCGCGTCGCTTTCTCTGGTTCGTGCGTCCAATCAGAATCCGCGCGTCGTTTCTCGGCTCGCGCGCGTCGTTTTGGGTGATTTGCGCGTCGCTTTCTCTGGTTCGTGCGTCCAACCAAAATCCGCGCGTCGTTTTTGGGCTCGCGCGCGTCGTTTTGGGTGATTTGCGCGTCGTTTTCTCTAGTTCGTGCGTCCAACCAGAATCCGTGCGTCGTTTCTTGGCTCGCGCGCGTCGTTTTGGGTGATTCGCGCGTCGCTTTCTCTAGTTCGTGCGTCCAACCAGAATCCGTGCGTCGTTTCTCGGCTCGCGTGCGTCGCTCATGTGAGATAAACCAAGACACCCCCTCCTAAATTTTTTCTAAAATATATAATAAGGAAACGATCCGAAAATCCCACATCTCACTAATAAATAGGCGAAAAATCATGTTGACTTTTATTCCATCTGTTATATAATAACAAATAATAAATCCCGTTGTTATAAAACAGTAAACAACTTTAACAAAGGAGGCAATAACCGTGATGAGCCGTACAGAAAGGAAAAATATGATCCACTACATTGAGATGATCAAAGGATTTGATAAGGATACTCTCGCCTATATGACAGACGCCGACATCGAACACATCTATGAATCCACCTATAACCAACACGAAATGGCAGAATAAAAAGAGACGCTCAACAATAACGAGCCACACTCAACCAAAAACCCTTCCCCTCAAGCGCCTGCACTGGGGGGATTGTCTTTTGAACACAAGGAGGATGGAAATGGCAAATTATATAAAAAGAGAAAGTCTTCAGGTCGACCCTGTACTACAACAGTTTATAGAAGAAGAACTATTACCCAATTCCATGGTCGTACCAAACCAATTCTGGTCTGACCTAGATGACCTCATCCACGACCTAACACCAGAAAACAAAAAACTACTACAACACCGCGACCACCTGCAAAATCAAATCGACGAATGGCACAGAAACCAAACAACCTTTCAGCCAGAAACCTACAAAAACTTTCTAACCAACATCGGGTATATCGAACAAAAAACCAACGACTTCAACATCACAACCAACAACGTCGATCCCGAAATCTCAACCCAAGCCGGGCCACAGCTCGTTGTCCCAGTGAACAACGCCCGATACGCCATTAACGCCGCCAATGCACGCTGGGGCTCCCTATACGATGCTTTTTACGGCACCAACGCCATCAACGAAGAAAATGGAGCTACCAAAACAGGAACCTACAATCCCAAAAGAGGCCAGAAAGTCATCCAAAAAGCCAAAGCATTTCTCGATCAATTTTTTCCACTAAAAAATGGAACTCACCAAGATGCAACTAAATACATTGTACAGGACGGCCAACTCTCAGTGACTGTTGAAAATCAGGGAACCACCCAACTACAAGAACCTTCACAAGCCGTCGGTTACAAAGGCAAACCTGAGGACCCTCAATCGGTTTTATTAAAAAACAATCGATTACATGTGGAACTACAGTTTGATCGCACGCATCCCGTGGGGAAAACGGATGAATCCGGAATGAAAGATGTCGTATTGGAGTCTGCGATTACAACTATAATGGATTGCGAGGACTCGGTCGCCGCCGTAAACGCCGCCGACAAAGTACTCGTTTACCGAAATCTGTTCGGCCTGACCATGGGGAATCTTTCCGTTGCTTTTAAGAAGGGGGCCACCATGATGACGCGCTCATTAAATGGTGATCGTGTCTATCAATCTATGGATGGAACATCTGTTTCCCTACCGGGAAGGTCCTTAATGCTGATCCGGAATGTGGGGCACCTTATGACAACCGATGCTATTTTGGATCGAGATGGAAATGAAGTACCAGAAGGAATGTTAGATGCCGTGATCACTGGATTAATAGGGAAACATGATTTGTTAGGGAATGGACGATATCAAAATTCTCGTTCGGGCTCGATTTATATCGTTAAACCGAAGATGCACGGGTCAGAAGAGGTACAGTTTGCAAATCGCATGTTTAATCGGGTGGAGGATATGCTAGGGCTTAGAAGACATACAATGAAAATGGGGGTAATGGATGAAGAGCGGAGGACCTCGCTCAATTTGAGAAGATGTATGGAGCAGGTAAAGGAACGAATCGTGTTTATTAATACTGGATTTTTGGATCGTACAGGAGATGAAATTCACACATCCATGGAGGCTGGACCGATGATTCGCAAGGGAGATATGAAATCATCGAATTGGCTCACGGCCTATGAGAAATCTAACGTGGTATCTGGCTTGTCTTGCGGCTTAAGGGGGAAGGCGCAGATTGGCAAGGGAATGTGGGCGATGCCTGATCTGATGAATGAGATGTTATCGCAAAAGGGAGCTCAATTGGAGGCGGGGGCGAGTACTGCCTGGGTCCCATCTCCTACTGCAGCAACCTTACATGCGTTGCATTATCATGAGTTTGATGTGCCTTCCATTCAAGAGAGCTTGATGGGGCAGTTAGATCAGGAGGAACTGATTGATCGTATGTTAGAAATTCCTGTCGCTGAGAATACTGATTGGAGTCCAGAGGAAATTCAGCAGGAATTGGATAACAATGCTCAAGGAATTTTAGGCTATGTCGTTCGCTGGGTCGATCAAGGAGTAGGTTGTTCTAAGGTTCCAGATATAAATAATGTAGCCTTAATGGAGGACCGAGCAACCCTTAGGATTTCCAGTCAGCACATGGCAAATTGGCTTCGCCATGGTATTTGCACGGAGGATCAGGTAACGGAAACAATGAAGCGCATGGCTAAAGTGGTTGACGAGCAAAATGCGGATGACCCGAACTATATAGCAATGGCAGAGGATTATACCCGCTCCATCGCCTTCCAAGCCGCATGCGCACTAGTATTCCAAGGACATGAGCAACCAAACGGCTACACCGAACCCCTCCTCCACCAACACCGAAGGCAGCATGTTGATAGGCAGCGTGCTGATGGGGACGGTTCTTACCAACACATCCAAACCTTGATTTAGCATTCGTGCTGGTAGGCGTGCTGGTAGGGACGGTTCTTACCAACACAAATTGTATAAATGGGGGCCAATCATGAAATCTAGTAATAATAAAGGGTGTCCTCCCTGTGGTGAAGATAGAGTGAAACTTCCATCAGTGGCCGTTCCCCACTGATTGTTGGCACCCCAAAGGTATGACCTAAAGAGCCTTGAACCAATCGGACATTTACGGACCAGTTTATCCCCACCTACTCTTTTCGTTTCACTCAAGACTTGAGGTGGGGGTATTACTGCCATGTGCCATGAAAATAAAACATTAAATTTTTCATCCTTGTTGGTGAAGCTTGCTTCAAGGTTGGCTGCCCGTTCATGCTGGATAAAATTCATCTAGAGGGC